>CAYXUX010000012.1:0-26412 GCA_964468275.1 uncultured Clostridiaceae bacterium | reverse complement strand
TACCGGGCAATCACAGATTGCCCCTACGACAATCGCAGCAAATATAAGAAAAAATATAATTTGTAATTATCTATTCATAGCATTTCAATTATGCTAATATATAGTAAGAGTTTTTTACTATGGCATCAAGTTAATACATCCTCAAGGGAGTGTGATTTTTGTTAAAAGAATAAAGAGAATAAGGAATATATTTAATAGTATAAATGCGGATGGCATAATTATCTGTTCACCGAATAACAGAAGATATTTAAGCGGATTTACGGGTTCGGCGGGATTCTTGTTAATCAGCAATAATGAAATGGGTTTTGCCACGGATTTTAGATATGTTAAGCAGGCTGAAAAGGAATGTGCAAATTTTGAAATATTTGAAATAAAATTTCAACCTGAGGTTTTCCTATCTGAAATAATAAAAAAATATAATATAAGAAGTTTGGCATACGAAGACTCATTTATGACGGTAAGTTTTTATAATAAACTCAGAAGCAAATTGAGTGAAATAGATTTTGTACCTCTTAAAGAATCAGAAGGAATTATAAGAATAATAAAAGATGAAAATGAATTGAAATTCATAGAAAAAGCTGCTAAAATAGCAGATAATGCCTTTGCTCATGTTTTAGGTTTTGTCAAACCCGGCGTTTCCGAACGGGATATTGCATTGGAATTAGAATATTTTATGAAAAGAAACGGGGCTTCTAAGCTGTCTTTTGATTCTATAGTTGCTTCAGGAAAAAGATCATCATTGCCCCATGGAATAGCCACAGATAAGATAATAGAACGGGGAGATTTTTTAACTTTAGATTTTGGGTGTGTATATAATGGCTATTGCTCCGATATGAGCAGAACAATAGTAGTTGGCAAAGCCGATGCTAAACAAAAAGAAATCTACGATACAGTATTAAGAGCACAGCTTGAAGCATTGACTTATATAAAAGCGGGAGTCTTAGGCAAGGATGTGGATAAAGCAGCTCGTGATATAATCCGTGATGCAGGATATGGTGATTATTTCGGGCACGGATTGGGTCACGGTGTCGGTTTGGCCATACATGAAGAACCAAGGTTATCATTAAGCGGAGATAAGATATTGGAAAAAAATATGGTAGTTACCGATGAACCGGGAATTTATATACCCGATTACGGCGGTGTGCGCATAGAAGACCTTGTTGTAGTTGGAGAAAATAAACCTATTGTTTTAAGCAAATCTATAAAAGAACTGATAGAATTATAAATGTAAGTTAGGAGGACCGTTTTATGTTATCAGCAAGTGAGTTTAGAAAAGGACATACTTTTGAGATGGATGGTCAAATATTTATTATTGTTGACTTTCAGCATGTAAAGCCCGGGAAAGGTGCGGCTTTTGTAAGGACTAAGATAAAAAACATTATTACCGGATCAGTAATAGAAAGATCTTTTAACCCTTCAGACAGATTCCCGAAAGCACATATAGAAAGAAAACAAATGCAATATTTATACGAAGATGGAAATCTTTATTATTTTATGGATAATGAATCTTATGAGCAAATACCTCTTAATAAATCCCAAGTAGAGGATGCTATAATGTATCTAAAACCGAATGATTCGGTAATAATAAAGTTTTATAAAGGGGAAGCTTTTTCCGTTGAAGCGGAAAACTTTGTAGAACTTGAAGTTACTCATACGGAACCCGGCGTAAAGGGGGATACGGCAACAGGAGCTACAAAACCTGCAACATTAGAAACAGGAGTAATAATTTCCGTGCCCTTATTTGTTAACATTGGTGATAGAATTAGAGTTGACACTAGGACAGGAGAGTATATGGAAAGGCTTTAATGGAATAATAAAAGTAAAAAGAAGGAGATGGATTGAATGGATTTTCTTTATGAAAGAGTTGCATACCTAAGAGGCTTGGCAGAAGGTCTCGGAGTGGAAGAAGAATCTAACGAAGGTAAAGTAATAGCAAATATTATTGATGTTTTGGAAGATTTTGCAGAGGCAATAAACGAGTTGTATGATTATCAGGAAGATTTAGATGAATATGTTGAAGCTATAGATGAAGATTTGGCAGATGTTGAAGACGAGCTTTACGAAGATGAAGATGACGATGAAGATTTTGACGATTTTGATGATTTTGACGATTATGACTACATTGAAGTCGAATGTCCTCATTGCAAGGAATATGTTTATTTAGATGAAGACCTTTTAAATAATGATAAAGAAGTGATTTGCCCTAATTGTCATAAGGTAATTGATTTATTGGAAGAATGTCATTGCGATTGCGATGATGATAAAGAATAGATTAATATACCCATATATTATAACTCCCGAGTATTTGGTTGCTCGGGAGTTTTTTTATTTTAAATTCGTTATTTTAGATATCAGGTAGTCATATTATTAATAATGATTAAATATATTTAAGGAGAGGACAAACTTGAGAGATAAAAAAGCCATTGAAGAAATAACGAACTTTATGCCTCCGAATATTAGCTTTATTATTAATTCCATAACAAAAAATATTATATATAAGGCGGAAGAGATTAGACTCAGGCTGAGAAAACCATTGATGATATGCGGAGACGGCTGGGATTATTTCATTAATGAATGGGGAGAAAAAGTGAACGATGCAGAGTGCTCCTACTATGTTACAAAAACCGATATTAACAAAGCTGCGGAGATTATACAAGGTTTTTCTGCTTATTCCTTTAATGAGGAGTTGAGAAATGGTTATATTACTATTCCCGGAGGACATAGAATAGGTATAACAGGCAGGACGATTTTGGAAAGTGATAATATCAGAACCATAAAAGACATTAGCTTTATAAACTATCGCATAGCAAGGGCAATTGTCGGTGCGGCGGATAAGGTTATTAAATACATAATTGATACGGAATCAAATATATTTAATACTATAGTAATATCTCCGCCTCAATGCGGCAAAACAACGCTCATAAGAGACATGGTCAGACAGTTGAGTAATGGGGTTAAAGGACAAAAATTAAAAGGCAAAAAAATCGGTCTTATAGATGAAAGATCAGAGATAGCCGCTTGTTTCATGGGAGAACCAAGAAATGATGTCGGTTACAGAACGGATGTTTTGGATGCTTGTCCCAAGGCAAAAGGGATCATCATCATGATAAGGTCAATGTCTCCTGAAATAATTGTGACAGATGAGATAGGGAGGGTTGAGGATGCAGATGCGTTATTGACAGCCGTTAACGCGGGTGTGAAAGTAATAGCTACGATTCATGGCAAGGATATAGAAGATTTATATAAAAAGAATGAACTGAAAAGCATACATAATAACATATTCGAGAGAATAATCGTTTTAAGCAGGAGCCAAGGTGTCGGTACTGTCGAGGGCATTTATGATAATGAAAAAAATGTGTTATTTAAAAACAATTATGAGGTGAATGGCAAATGTCAATAAAACTTATAGGAGGCTTGATTATTATACTATCCAGCAGCCTGATAGGAACACTCCTAGCAAATAAGTATATTATTCGTACTAAAATCCTAAAAACTCTTAGGTTTTCCTTTCAATTACTTGAGACGGAAATAATATATGGTTCGACACCGCTTCCTTATGCCTTTAACAATATAAGTCTGAAAATTGATAAACCGTGGAATACATTTTTTCAAGAAGTTTCTGAAAATTTATTAATGAGAAAATATTTTACAATGGAAGAAGCATGGAACAGTGCTATGAATAATCACTTAGAATTATCATTTCTAAATAAAGCGGATATAGAATTAATAAAAAATTTTGGAAAGGTTATCGGAAAATCCGATACGGAGGACCAAAAAAAACATTTTCTTTTAATGTATGCCCAACTGAGTAAGCTTGAGGAGGAGGCTGAGACCGAAAGAAAAAGAAATGAAAAGATGTATAAAAGTCTGGGATTATTGTTGGGAATTGCAATCTATATAATTTTAATTTAATGGGAGGAAAGTCATGGATGTCAATTTGATTTTTAAAATTGCGGCGGTAGGTATTGTAATCGCAGTTTTGAATAATGTATTAATAAGATCCGGAAGAGATGAAATGGCGATGATGACTACATTGACAGGACTAGTTGTAGTCTTAATGATGGTTATCAGTCTTATAAGTCGTTTATTTGATACCGTCAGGACAATGTTTCAGTTATAGGTGAGGCTCTATGGATATTATTCAAATTGTTGCAATTGGGATAGTTTCAACAATAATAATAATTGTCGTTAAAGAGTATAAACCGGAATTGGCTATACAAATAAGCATAGTTACGGGATTGATTATTTTTGCCTCGATACTCGGAAAAATAAACTCTGTTATAACAGTGCTTAAATTTTATGCGGCTAAAGCAGATGTAGAAATATTTTATTTCTCAATAATTTTAAAAGTCGTGTCTATCGCTTACATTACTGAATTCGGTGCACAAATATGTAAAGATACCGGTGAAATGACTATAGGTAAAAAAATTGAATTCGCCGGAAAGGTATCAATAATGGTGCTGGCAATACCTATTTTTGCCGCTCTGTTTGATGTCATAATAAGAATAATGCCATAAGGATGAGTAAATATGAGAAAAACAGTGATTATTATAATGATTATAATCCTTTCAACCAAGACTGTTTATGGTGACGGATTAGAAAGTCTAATCCATAGTCAAATGGAAACAATAGATATACAAGAAATGCAAGATATTATTGACAGAATAAATGCTGAGAATAATAATATTTTATCTGATTTGAATATAAACACGTTAATTAAATCATCCTTTAACAGCGGGCAGGCTTTTAATATAAAGGCTCTATTAAAGAATATTTGGCGTTATGTCATGGCGGAGTTATTCATTAACATTGGGTTGCTTGGTAAGATAATAATTCTTTCAATATTTTGTGCTGTCTTACAAAACTTTCATACCGGTTTCCAAGGAGAATCTATAGGGAAAATAGCTTACGGGATTTGTTATATAATAATTACCATATTGGCAATGCAAAGCTTTAGCATTGTGAGTAAGACATGTTTTGATACAATTGATTTAATTGTTACCTTCATGCAGTCTCTCCTTCCGATTCTAATTACATTATTATTATCTGTAGGCGGAATTACCTCCTTTTCACTTCTTCAACCGGTTGTTTACACATCATTAACTGTAATTACAACTTTTATAAAAACAGTAGTTATTCCTATGGTGATATTTTCTTCAATTTTATCAATTATAAGCAATATTTCCGATAAAGTACGAATTTCCAAGTTGGCTTCCCTAATACGGGGCACAGCAATAGCTTTGTTGGGTATCATACTTACAGTTTTTACAGGAATTATCTCAATACAGGGGCTGGCATCAGCCAGTATGGATGGTGTAATGGCAAAGACGGCCAAGTTTACCGTAGATAATTTTATACCTATAATAGGAGATTTTTTATCGGAGGCTTTTGATACGGTAATAGGGTGTACCCTTATGGTGAAGAATGGAATAAGCATAATAGGTTTAATCATATTGGTGTTTATTGTATTATTACCGGTAGTAAAAATCTTGGCAATATTTTTATCTTATAAACTTAGTGCCGCGCTGATTCAGCCCATAATCGACAATGAGTTGGTACAAAGCCTGAACGATATTGGCAATTCGGTCTTTGTGCTGTTGTGTTGTATGGCATCCGTAGGAATTCTTTTTTTTATTGCTATTACAATTATTATGGGAATCGGTAATGTTTCAATTATGATGAGGTAGAAAAATGTTAATAGAAATTTTAAGGCCTTGGATAATGAATATAGTAATTGTTATCTTTTTCTTATTGCTGACAGATATGATATTGCCTGAAGGAAATATAAAACAATATGTAAAGGTAATTCTGGGTCTTTTTATAATACTTGTTATCATTAAACCTTTGACAGGCATAAAAAGCATAAGCACAAATTTTGAAAATATTTATATAGAAACCGCAGCATTTTTAGAAACCGATTCAATAAATATGGGCGTAGAAGTTTTAAACAATTACCATAAAGAAAAAGCCTTGGAATTATATAAAGAAAATATTGAAAAATCTGTTGTAAATACTGTATCTAAAGAGCTGTCCATAGATAGCAGTATGATTAAAGTTCAATTAGAACTGGAAGATGATACTGATGTTTATTCAGGAATGATCGAATATATTATAATTTCAATTCCCGATAAGCGGGATAATGCTTTTATAGATAAAATCAAAAAAGTTAAGATATCAAATGATAAAAAGGTAATTTATAAAGATGAAAAGGAATATAATTTCAATGATAAAGCTTATACGGAAGAACTGAAAAATATGTTAACCAAGCTGCTGCCTGTGAAAAAAGAAAATATTGAAATAAAATTTACTATAGATAACGGAGGAGATTCTAAATGAAAATACTGGAATGGATAAAAGATAAACTGAACCTACATAACAATAAGAAACTTTTTACCAATCTATTGATTTTATTGAGTGCAGGCATAACTATGGTTGTTGTTGCAAACTTTTTTAGCGATATTTCATCAAAAAGCAAAAGTAGCTTTGAAGGTAATCCCGCAACAAGTGAAATAGACACTTCAGATGATTATGCTATAGATAAATACGATTATGAAGAAAACTTGGAGAAACAACTGTCTTACATATTAAGTAAAATTAATAACGCCGGTAAGGTCTCTGTGATGATTACTTATAAAAGCAGTAAAGAATTTATAACAGATAAGGATAGTTCTAAAAGTGACAAAACTACGAATGAAAAGGATAACGATGGCGGTATCAGAGTAATCAATGAGTTGAGCACTAATGATAAAACCGTGTTAATAAGCGAGCAGGGAAGCAATTCGAAGGCGTTAATAACAAAGGAGATACATCCGGAAATAAAAGGGGTAATAGTCGTGGCGGAAGGTGCTAAAGACGTAAAAGTAAAACAAAAGCTGACTGATGCCGTCCAAACGGTACTTGATGTCCCGGCTTATAGGGTTATAGTTTTAGAAACAAAATAATAAAGGAGGTGTTCCATTGAAACTCAAATTAAACAGAAAGGTAATCTCAATATGTTCTCTTGTTTTAATATTGTTTCTTATCGGCTATATTTATAATGCATTCGTAAATACGAAGTATGAAGATTACGATACGGGCTTTAGCGATGATATTTTATTGGATATAGAAGGATTTAATGAAGAGATGGGTATATCCGAAGACAAAGGCAGCTTGAGCATTATAGAGAGCCAAAAAGAACAAGATATAAGTAAAGAAAGTTCAACCTTTTTTACTGAATATAGATTGGAAAGAGATAAAAACAGAAGTAAAGAATATGATATGTGGCAAAATATAATAGAAAGCGAAAAAGCAGAGCCAACTTTTAAAACTCTTGCACAAGAAGAAATAGTAAAAATAGTTTCATTAACAGAAAAAGAAATGATTATTGAGAATCTGATAATAGCCCGCGGATTCAATGATGCATTAGTTTTTTTAACCGAAGACAGTATTACGGTACTGGTGGAAGCCAATGAACTTAATCCCGCAAATATAGCACAAATCCAAGATATAGTCATGAGGAAGACAAAGCTTGGTGCAAATGATATTAAAATAATGAAGAAAGATTAGATTTATTTGTAAACAAAGAAGTGTTTTGTTATAATACTTATAGAAAAAATGATGGAAAATGGAGGTGCAGGATTTGCAAAACGACAATACTGTCAATGAATACGGCAGTGTGAAAATATCAGATGACGTTGTTGCGGTTATAGCTGAATTAGCAGCCAAAGAAGTAAAAGGTATCATAGGAATGAGTGGCGGCATTGCAGACAGCATTACCGAAATACTCGGAAAAAAGAGTCCGTATAAAGGTATCAAGGTTGAAGTGGGGGAAAAAGAAACTTCTATTGATTTATTTGTAATTGTGGAGTACGGTGTGAGAATACCCGATATAGCATGGCAGGTACAGGAAAGTGTTAAAAAATCTGTAGAGACAATGACAGGTTTAAATGTTGTAGAAGTAAATATTCATATACAAGGAGTTAATATAGATAAGGACATTAAAGAAGAGGAAGGAACAGTAAAGATAAAATAAACGCACTAATTTAACCCTCTGAATTATTCAGAGGGTTGCTTTAAATACATGATATAACAATAAATTTTTTGTTTTATTACTAAAGCATAAGCAGGAGGACCTATGAGCAGACGTCTGGCAAGAAGAAATGCTTTTAAAGCATTATATAGCTTAAACTATTTAAGTGAAATTGATATTGATGAGTTTGTAACCAAGACTTTAGCAAAGGATAGCCTTTTTTGGTTAGATGAAAAAAATAACGATAATACTCTGTTAGACAAAATAAACGAAAATGACAGGAATTTTTATATAGAGCTTATTAAAGGTACAACTGATAATAAAAGCAATATAAACAATATTATTAAGCTTTATCTGAAATCTTGGAAAATGAATAGAATTGCTAAGGTAGATTTGGCTATAATACAACTGGCAGTCTTTGAAATGCTATACAAAGACGATATACCTATTAGTGTATCAATAAATGAAGCTGTTGAATTAGGAAAGGAATTCGGCACCGACGATTCCGGAGGATTTATTAACGGAGTATTAGGGGAAATAGCAAAAAAACATAGCATTAATAAAAGCAAAAAAGATTAGTTGTACCAACTTTTTAAGTGGACATGCTAAAATTCAAGTTATTAGGAGGCAGAATGGATAAGACTAGAATCTTTACGGTATCCGAAGCTAATGCCTATATAAAACAACTTATAGAAAAAGACTTATTTTTGTCCGGTATTTATGTAAACGGAGAAATTTCCAATCTTACGATTCACACCTCGGGTCATATGTATTTTACATTAAAAGATAAATACTCAAGTATCAGATGTGTTATGTTTAAAAGCAGATTATCCAGAATTAAATTTAAGCCGGAGGAAGGTCTTGAGGTTGTTGTAAGAGGGTATTTTTCTATATATGAAAGAAACGGGCAATACCAATTATATGCCGAAAACATAATACCCGAAGGAACAGGGGCATTATATAAAGCCTTTGAACAATTAAAAGAGCGCTTGCAGAAAGAAGGACTGTTTGACGATAATAAAAAAAAGCCCTTGCCTTTTTACCCTAAAAATATTGCTGTCGTTACTTCACCTACCGGTGCGGCGGTAAAGGATATAATTTCTATAATAAAAAGACGGAATTCAAGTATCAATATAGGGTTATATCCTGTTCTGGTACAAGGTGAAAATGCTCCCGGCGAAATAGCTGAGGGAATAAACCATATAAACAGGTTGGGCGGCTTTGATGCTATTATTGTTGGAAGAGGCGGCGGTTCAATAGAAGAGTTATGGGCTTTTAATGAAGAAATAGTTGCGAGGGCTATTTATAATTCCCGTATTCCGGTAATATCGGCCGTAGGTCATGAAACGGACTTTACCATAGCTGATTTTGTTGCGGATGTAAGGGCAGCTACTCCTTCCGCGGCCGCAGAGTTGATTGCTCCGGAAAAACAACAGCTTAAATCTTATCTTGAAAAGATTAACAGCCGGATGAACCTAAATATTATGTCTATAATAAGAGACAAGAAATTACAATTTGAATCCCTATCCAAGAACAGGAACTTCAGAAATATTGAAACCAAAGTTATTAACCTTAGGCAAACTGTTGAAATTCTAAAGGATAAATTGAACGGTAATATAGAAAAATATACAAAGAGAAATGATGAAATTCTTAAACTATATATAGAAAAGCTGAGTATCTTAAACCCTGAATCATATTTGTTAAGAGGATATGCATATGTAAAAAAAGAAAAAGAAAACGTTTTTGTAACTTCAACGGAACAAATAGAAACCGGTGATGATATCAGAATTTTTTTTAAAGACGGTAATGTATTAGCAAATGTTAGATTGAAAAATAAAGGAGCCGAAAATGAAAAAGAGTTTAAGCTTTGAAAAAGCAATGGAAGAGCTGGAGGAAATAGTAAACAGTATGGAAAAGGGTGATTTGACTCTTGAGGAAGCACTGGAAGCATATCAAAAAGGTGTGGTTTTATCCCAACACTGTGCTAAAATACTGGAAGAAGCCGAAGGCAGAATAGCCGCGATAATGAAAGAAGATGATGGGAATGAGGAGATTAATCCGATAAAAGAATTCAAGGAGTAGATATGAATTTACATAAATATTTATATGAGAATAAAATAGCGGTAGAAAACGCTTTAGAAAAAATAATATATAGTGATTCGGATACTCCAAAGATCCGCGAAGCGATGGCATATAGTTTGTTTGCCGGCGGAAAAAGACTGAGACCTATTATGGCTATGATGGCTTGTGAGCTGTTTGAAGGGAATATCGTTGATGTTATGCCCTTTGCATGTTGTTTAGAGCTTATCCATACTTATTCTTTAATACATGATGATTTACCTGCTATGGATGATGATGACTTTAGGAGAGGTAAGTTAACAAATCATAAAGTCTTTGGTGAAGGTTTTGCAATTTTAGCCGGAGATGCTTTACTTAACAAAGCATACGAAATTCTATTTAAGTTAATATATAATAATAACAATAAAGAATATCAAAGAGCTGCCTGCGTTATAAGCGAAGCCTCCGGTATTTCAGGAATGATAGGCGGGCAGGCAATGGATTTGTATTATGAGAACAGGGATGTTCACATTGATAGGCTCATGGAAATGTACGATAAAAAAACAGGTGCGATTATAAAAGCCTCTTTGGAAACAGGTGCGATTATTGCAAAAGCCAAAGAAAATGATATAAAGATAATGAGTGAATTCGGAAGCCTCATAGGCAGAGCTTTTCAAGCAATGGATGATATACTGGACGAAAAAGGCAGTTTAGAAAAACTGGGCAAAAGCACCGGCGGGGATTTCATAAATAAAAAAGCAACATATATAAAGCATTTCGGTTTGAAACAATCAGAAAAAAATGCGCTGGATATGATTTTTGAGGCTCAAAAATTAATTGGAGTCTATGGTGATAAAGCAAACTTACTGTCTGATTTAGCTGAATATGTAGTAAAGCGGGATTCATAATAAAGGGGGATTGATGTGACTTTTTTTTCTAGAATGTTTCAAAACAAAGTTCTTGTATCATGTTTGGTTGCATGGGCTATTGCTCAGACAATAAAAATAATATTATCTTTGTATAAAGATAAAAAATTGGATTTAACACGGTTTGTCGGTTCGGGAGGAATGCCCAGCTCTCACACTTCCTTTGTTATGTCTTTAGCTACTTCCGTTGGAAAAATCAATGGATGGGAATCCCCCAGCTTTGCGATTTCTTTAGTTTTAGCTTTTATAGTAATGTATGATGCTGCCGGTGTCAGAAGAGCAGCGGGGAATCAAGCAAAAATTTTAAATATTATAATTAATGACTTGGCTCAACACAGGCCTTTGGGAGAAGAAAAACTAAAAGAATTATTAGGGCATACTCCCAAAGAAGTGCTGGTCGGGGCTTTACTGGGTATAATCATCGCAAATATTCTTACATAAAGGCGGTTCAACTATGTATAAAATACTGAATAATATAAATTCACCTAAAGATTTAAAAAATTTAAATTATAAAGAATTATATGCTTTGAGCAGTGAAATAAGAAACTACATTATTGAAATTATTTCGGAAAACGGCGGCCATTTATCTTCAAATTTAGGCACTGTAGAATTAACGATTGCATTGCATCGTATTTTTAATTCACCAACAGATAAAATAATCTGGGATGTAGGTCACCAATGTTATATTCATAAAATAATTACCGGCCGTAAAGAGGCTTTTAAAAGCATAAGAAGATACAAAGGAATTAGCGGTTTTCCAAAAACATCGGAAAGTGAACATGATATTTTTAATACAGGACACAGCAGCACATCAATTTCTGCAGCCTTGGGGTTGGCAAAGACAAGAGATCTGCACGGGGAAGATTATTCGGTAGTGGCTGTTATCGGGGACGGTTCTTTAGGTTCAGGTATTGCTTTGGAAGCTTTAAATAATGCCGCAGAATTGAAAACAAATCTAATAGTTGTACTCAATGACAACAAAATGTCTATTTCAAAAAACGTAGGAAGCTTGAGCAGTTATTTAGGCAGATTAAGAACAGGAAAATTTTATTTTAAAGTAAAAAAAGATTTGGAATATTTTTTAAATAAGATACCGCTTCTCGGAAAAGGTTTATATAAAGCTGCTTCTAAGTTTAGAGATTGGTTTAAATATCTTATTGTAAAAGGCATAGTATTTGAAGAATTAGGGTTTAAATATCTTGGCCCTATTGACGGACATAGTATTGAGTCCTTGGAAAAAATATTAGAAAGTGCAAAATCATATAAAAAACATCCGGTGATTATACACGTAGTTACTAAAAAGGGTAACGGTTTTACGGCGGCAGAACAAAAACCCGATAAATATCATGGAGTCGGGCCATTTTGTATAGAGACGGGGGAAGAGAAATCCAACGGAAATCGTAAATCATATTCAACTATTTTTGGAAACAAATTAATTGACTTGGCAGAAAACAACGATAAGATTTTAGCCATTACCGCCGCTATGCTGGATGGTACGGAATTAAAAAAATTTGCCGAAAAGTTTAAAAATAGGTTTTTTGATGTAGGCATAGCGGAACAACATGCCGTTACTTTTTGTGCAGGTTTAGCCGCAGGCGGATTTAGACCGATATTTGCTGTTTATTCAACTTTTTTACAAAGGGCTTATGATCAGGTTTTACATGACGTTTGCCTGCAAAACCTTCCGGTTATATTTTCAATAGACAGAGCCGGTATAGTGGGCAGTGACGGTGAAACACATCAGGGATTATTTGATATATCTTATCTTAGAAGCATGCCTAATATAGTTATAATGAGTCCAAAATCGGGTATTGAGCTTGAAAATATGTTGGAGCTGGCTTTTACTTTGGATACTCCGGTAGCAATAAGATATCCAAGGGGAGAGGCAGCGAAATTTGAATTGATTGAAAAACCTGTATATTTAGGTAAAGGCGAGCTGCTTACAACGGGTAAAGATGCTGTGATAATTGCGGAAGGATCTATGGTGAAAACCGCAACTTCGGTTTATGAATTGCTTAAAAAGAGAGGATATGATTTAACTATAGCAAATGCAAGGTTTTTGAAACCTTTGGACAGTGAACTCTTGGATTATATATTTGATTTGAGGATACCTGTATATACAGTTGAAGATAATGTGTTATACGGCGGATTTGGCAGTTCCGTGCTGGAGTACTGTTCTTTAAAAAACAAATATGCCAATGTTAAAATATTTGCACATAAAAATGGTGTACTGGAACACGGTGATAAACAAAGTCTTCTAAAATTAGCAGAAATTGATGCGAATACTATTGCGGAAACAATATATAATGATTTATTGAGGGAAGTGTATGAAGAAAAATAAAGCAAGACTGGATTCTTTGCTGTTTGAAAATGAAATGGTTGAGAGCAGAACAAAGGCGAAATCTTTAATTATGTCAGGTGTTGTTTATGTAGATAATATTATTATCGATAAACCGGGTACAATGGTAAACAAGGATTCAAAGATAAAGATAAAAGACAATAGAACAATGTATGTGAGCAGAGGCGGATTGAAACTGGCGAAAGCATTGGAGTATTTCAAGATTGATGTAAGAGGTAAAATAGCAGCAGATATAGGTGCATCAACGGGTGGGTTCACTGATTGTTTATTGCGCAGCGGTGTTTCTAAAATATATTCAATAGATGTGGGTTACGGACAATTTGCTTGGAGATTGAGAAACGATAGCAGAGTAGTACTTATGGAAAGGACTAACATAAGATATGTTACGCCTGATATGTTTCAAGACAAAATTGATTTTGCCGCAATTGATGTATCTTTTATTTCATTAACCAAAGTTTTGCCGCCTGTTATAGAACTGCTTACAGACAACGGAGAGATAGTTTGCCTTATAAAGCCGCAGTTTGAAGCCGGAAAAGAAAAGGTAGGTAAAAAGGGAGTAATCAGAGATCCCGCAATCCACAAAGAAGTAATCTCGTTTTTAATTAAATTTATAAAAGAAGAATCGGGTTTGACAATTAAAGGCTTAACTTTTTCTCCAATCAAAGGGCCCGAAGGAAATATTGAATATTTAATCTATGTAACTAATGACAGTAATCAAACGGAAAATTATGATTTGACGATACTGATTGAGAAAACAGTGGAGGAAGCACATTTATATGATTATTGAAATTATTATATAAATGTGTGGATAAATTTACATTCATATTATAAAATTATAACAGCAGACAGAAATTATAAAATTAACTGAAAGGTGCTACAAATTGATGAAAATCGGAATAATACCCAACTTAGAGAAAGATGTTAATTTGGAATTAACTAAAAATATTACAAAGTGGCTTTTAGAAAAAAATGTAGAGGTATTACTTAATTATGGAACTGCTTCCAAACTGGGCAAACATGAATTGGCTTTTAAAAGTGACGATATCTTTTCCGAATCCCATATAATTATCGTTCTTGGCGGAGACGGTACTTTACTTAATATTGCAAGGCAGTCGGCTCCGTATAATGTACCTTTATTCGGAGTCAATCTTGGTTATCTGGGATTTTTAACGGAAGTTGAAGCCAATAATTTATATCCTGCTTTAGAAGATTTGATATCCGGCGAATATGAAATAGAAAAAAGAATGATGCTGGTAGCTACGGTTGAAAAGGATGGCATTGAATTGGAAAAATCCATAGCTTTAAATGATGTCGGTATTACGAAGGGTCCTTTTTCAAGGATTATAAGCTTGGGCATATATATAAATGACAGTTTTGTAGATTTGTATTCCGCGGACGGCGTTATTATTTCAAGCCCGACGGGTTCCACAGCTTATTCATTATCAGCAGGGGGGCCTATTGTAAGCCCTGATCTAGAGGTATTGATTATTACCCCCATATGCCCTCACGTTCTTCATTCCAGACCTATAGTCATATCAAATAATGATATAGTTAAGATAGAAGTGTGTCTGAATAATACCGAAGTAATGTTAACTTTGGACGGTCAGCAGGGCTATAAAGTTAAGTCCGGTGATATTGTAACTGTCAGACAATCTAAATACTATACTAACTTAATAAAGCTAAAAAATAGAGATTTTTTTCAAATCCTGAGGCAAAAAATGTCTGAAAGATGGTCTTTTAACAGAAAAAATTAAATTGGAGGGGAGTCTATTGAAAATATCGCGTCATTCTAAAATACTTGAGATAATAGATAATAATTCTATTGAAACCCAGGAAGAATTAGCGAGACAATTAAAAAAAAGCGGAATTGATGTGACTCAAGCTACTGTATCACGTGATATTAAGGAGTTAAGGCTTATTAAGGTTTTGTCGGAGAATGGAAGATATAAATATGCCGCTATGAAAGAACAAAATGCTATGCTGACAGAAAGATTGATTGAAACTTTTGCCCAAACTGTTATGAGCATTGATCACTCTAATAATATAATTGTTGTTAAAACATTTTCCGGTGCGGCTCACGCAGCTGCGGAAGCTATAGATGCCTTTGATTTAAAAGAAATAGTTGGCTCCGTCGCGGGAGATAATACAATTTTTATCCTTGTAAGAAACATAGAAAACGTTCATCCCATCATGGAGAAATTCAGAAAACTGATGAAATAGGTGAGTCTTATGCTCTTTGAGCTTTATTTAAAAAATTATATAATTTTTGAAAATGAAAGAATAGAATTTATAGAGGGACTTAATGTTATAACCGGAGAAACGGGCTCAGGAAAATCAATAATAATTGATGCTTTGGGCATTCTTTGCGGTGGCAGATTTGTAAAAGAAGATATTAAATCCGGTGATGATATTGCAATTATAGAGGGAATATTTGAAATAGATAACGATAATGATGAATTAAAACTATTATTAGATGAATACGGAATAACCATAGAAAGTGACAATATTCTTTTAATTCAACGAGAGGTGAATTCAAAAGGCAGATCTTATTCAAGGATAAACGGTAATAACGTAACAATAAATATGTTAAAAAACATAACACAGTACATTGTTGATATTGTGGCTCAAAATGAGCATCAGCAACTTTTTAAATCCGCATCTCATTTAAAATTGATAGATAATTACGGTACAGAGGAGCTTTGCAAATTAAAAAATGAGATAAGCATTTTGACTAAAGAAATTGACAAAACCGACAAAATTTTAGAAGAATTATATGGTACAAGCCATGAACGAGAGAGAAAACTGGATTTGCTCAGGTTCCAGATTGATGAAATTGAAAAATCAAATCTTAAAATCGGTGAAAAAGAGGAATTGGATGGCAAGCGTTTTGTTCTTATTAATGCGGAAAAACTTCATACCGTAATTTCAAGTATTTACGAAACCTTATATTACAGTAAGGATTACAATAAAAGCGTTTTCGATAATTTAGGGCAATGTTTAAGTGAAATAAACAGCATATCAAATATTGATCCGGCAATCAATGAGTTTAAGGAACAAATGGGCGATTGTCTCTATAAGCTTGAAGACCTTAAAATGCCTTTAATGGAATATAGAGACGGTATAGAATTTAGCAGCAATGAAATTAATATTATCGAAGAAAGGCTGTCTGCAATAGATAAATTATCAAAGAAATACGGTGATACTATAAAAGATATTTTATTGTTTAAGGAAGAAGCAGTGAATGAATATGAAAGACTTCTGAACGGTAAAGAGTCAATTAAACAATTGAGCAATAAAATAGAGGACTTAAAAGAGGTTTATTTTGCAAAAGCGACTATGCTATCGGGAATAAGAAATGATATATCCAAAAAGCTGGAAGAGAAAATAGAAATTGAATTAAATGAATTGAATATGGAGGGTGCAGTTTTTTTTGTTAAAAATGAAATTCGAGAAAACTATATTGATAGAAACGGAATTGATAAGATTGAATTTTTATTATCGGCTAATCCGGGTGAACCGGAGAGACCTTTAATCAAAGTCGCTTCAGGCGGAGAGGTTTCCCGTATAATGCTTGCGTTAAAAACCGTTTTTATAGACGCGGAAAGTACAAATTGTATAATATTTGATGAAATCGATGCAGGTATTGGCGGTGTTACAACCAATGCGGTAGCAAAAAAACTTAAAAGTATTTCCAAGAAAAAACAAACTCTTTGTATTACCCATTTAGCACAAATAGCATCATTAGGAGATAACCATTTACATGTTAATAAGTATATTGACGGCGATAGAACATTTTCTACCATTAAAAAGATAGTGAAAGACGAACGAATAGCTGAAATTGCAAAAATGATTGACGGCGGAAAAGATAGCAAGTCTTCCTTTAATCTTGCAAAAGAACTACTCAATAAAAGCAACTGAAGAGAATAGGCTTTCCTTCTGATATATGCTGTTCCATAACTTCCTTACTTTATTAATTATATATTCGGCCAAGCTGTTTTTGTTTTATTAACATTTTTGTATTAAATTAATATATTTTTTCAATTTTTTATTAGAATAATAGGACTTCAATAAAGGTAGATTAAATAATAAGAAAAATTTTTGAAGGATGAACTCTCTTGGGGATCGGGAGAGTGAAGTTATTGGAATTACCTAAAAAAAGAATATTTATAGGCCTATTTCCTTTTTTTATTTTAGTAATAATTGTATTTCTTTTTTCTTCTGTTATCGGTTTTCCTAATGAGATTAATATGATACAAGGCGAAAAACAGAAATTCCTTAGTAATATTATACTCAATGTGAAACTGGAAAATGATCAAAAAAGTATAGAAGTAAAATCTACAAATTTGCTATCACCCTATACTTTTTTAAATGCTCAGACAACGGGATCCGTCAGAGGAGAATTAAAGCTGTTCGGCATTTTACCTATGAAAAAACTTACCGTAAATATTCTTCCTGATATTAGGGTTGTACCCTCGGGGGAATCCATAGGAGTAAGAATAAAATCAAAAGGCGTTACTGTGGTTGGGTTATCGAGTATAACGGATGTTAACGGGAAAAAGACTTGTCCTGCCTTAGATGCGGGATTCATTGCCGGTGACAAGATAATTGAAATTAACGGGAATAAGGTTAATGTCGAATCGGATATTGTAGAAATCATTAACGGTATTAAAAACAGAGGACAGATATGTAAAATTTTAATAGAAAGGAATGAAACAAAACTGGAGTTATCCATTAAACCTGTGCAAAGCATAGAAGATAAGCTGTATAAACTGGGTTTATGGGTTAGAAGCAGTATCGCCGGCGTAGGAACTATGACTTTTTTTGAACCTTTGACCGGGAAATTTGCCGCTTTGGGACATGGCATTACCGATATAGAATCAGGGGTATTAATTGATATAGAAAATGGAAAAATACTAAAATCAAAGGTAATCAGCATACAAAAAGCAAAAAAGTCTACACCCGGTGAAATTATTGGGATTTTTAACGATAAAAATGGGGTTTATGGAATAATAGAAAAAAACACCTCTTATGGGATATATGGTTCTATTGATTCGAAAAAGATTAATAAGCAAGGTAAGACGATGCCCATAGGTTTAGGTAATCATGTAAAAGAAGGTAATGCTAAAATATTGACCACTATTAAAGATAATAAGGTTGAAGAATTTAACATTGAAATCCAAAAAGTATTCAGACAAAACAATGCCGATTCTAAAAGCATGATAATTAAAATAACTGATGAAAAATTAATAGAAAAGACCGGTGGCATTATACAGGGTATGTCCGGAAGTCCAATTATTCAAAATGGCAGGTTAATTGGCTCCGTAACTCATGTTCTTGTTAATGATCCCATGAGAGGTTACGGTATATTTGTAGAATGGATGTTAAACGAAATTAAAAATTCCTATGATACCGAAAATTATTGTTATAAAATGGCTCGGTAGATTAGTAATTTAACTTTAATATAATGGGGTGGTTTTCCATCCCATTATATTATTTTGTCTTAATTTGTATATATTTTTGGAACGATAACTGGTATGAAATAGCAGGATATGGAATTCACATGTCGAATAAGTATTTAATAGTAAAAGAAGGGAGAATTTTTATGAATTTGGAAAAAGTTAAGATACTTATTGCAGATGATAATAAAGATTTTTGCAGTGTTCTTAGCGAATATTTGGATATGCAATCAGACTTTGAAGTAGTCGGCATAGCAAAAGACGGATTGGAAGCTGTCGAGCTAATCACATTAAAGCTACCGGATGTGGTTGTGTTGGACATAATTATGCCCCACCTTGACGGTTTGGGTGTTTTGGAAAGATTAAATTCAGTTCCCTTGGAAAAGGTACCCAAAATAATTATTTTATCAGCCGTCGGACAGGATAAAATAACACAAAGAGCGCTGGCTTTGGGGGCGGAATACTATGTGGTTAAGCCTTTTGATATGGATGTATTTGCGAAAAGAGTAAGAGAAAGTATGGGGGCTAAAAGTAAATTATTTGAAGGAAGAACTTTGTTAAATCACTCTTCAATAATAAACCACGAGACGTCTTATGACTTGGAGGCAGCGATTACCAATGTTATTCATGAGATAGGCGTTCCGGCACATATTAAAGGATATTCATACCTGCGGGATTCAATAATAATGGTAATTAATAACATGGAATTATTAAGCGCCGTAACAAAAGAATTGTATCCTTCAATTGCAAGAAAATACAATACAACATCAAGCAGAGTAGAAAGGGCTATCAGGCATGCTATTGAAGTTGCTTGGGGAAGGGGACGTGTTGATGTAATTAATGGCCTTTTTGGCTATACTATACATAATGAAAAAGGAAAACCTACAAATTCTGAATTTATAGCTATGATTGCAGATAAATTGAGGCTGGAAATGAAAATTAGTTAATCAAGTTTTTATTTAAAGTTCCGAAACAAAATATATCTAATAGGAAAGTATTACTTTCCTATTAGATATGCGTCATCCCCATTAGAATCCTTAGGTTCTTTGTACCATAATCGTTTATAATAGGTATGAAAAAAGCCTTGTCAATGCTTCTATAAATTTAATGGATTTAGGTAAATTATCATAATATTCAGCGTTAATCAGTGTACTCCTTTTTATATCTTCGAAAAATAAATTATCAAGTTCTTTTGTTTTATCCTTGTCATAAATAACCGCATTAATTTCATAATTAAGCTCAAAGCTTCTTATATCCATATTAGCCGTACCGACTTGTGATACTTCTCCGTCAATTGAAATAACTTTTGAGTGGATGAAACTGTCTTTGTCATAAAAATATACTTTTGCCCCACATTTTATTAACTCATAGAGATAGGTTCTTGATGCATAATATACAATAAAATGATCATATCTTCCGGGGAATAATATTCTGACATCAATTCCGCCAAGTGCCGCTACTTTTAATGATTCCATTACACTTTCATTAGGAACAAAATAAGGTGATGTTATATAAATATGACTTTTTGCCATGCTTATCATTTTTATAATACCTTGCAATATAGAATGATAGGGCGAATCAGGACCGCTTTTTACGAGCTGCATTATTTTCCCCGAACAGCTTTTAGATATCGGAAAGTAATCTTCTATATTTTCATCATCAAAATAATAATCTTTGTTGGCGCGCTTTATAGTTAAATAGTCATCAAAAAAAACTGCTTGAAGCCCTAAAACAAAATCCCCTTTAACCATAAGATGAGTATCTCGCCAATATCCTAATTTACCTTTTCCCAAATACTCGTCCCCAATATTGGAACCACCTATAAATCCCGTATTCCCATCAATTACTGCTATTTTTCTATGATTGCGATAGTTGATTTGTGTATTAAAGTTTCTCAGTATTGGAGCCAAGAAATAACTATATTGCAAGACTTCTACATTTGCTTCCTTTAATTCTTCAATAAAACTCTTACCTATTTTAATAGAGCCAACTCTATCAATGATAAATCTTACATTGATTCCTTCTTTAGCTTTATTTATCAATATATTCTTTATTTCATTTCCTATAACGTCATTTTTTACTATAAAATATTCTAAATGAATGTGATGTTTAGCTCTTTTCAGCTCATACTTTAATGCATCAAATTTTTCTATGCCGTCTTTAAATATTGTAATATCATTATTAACAAAAATGGGGGAGTCACTGTTTTGGTTTAATAACTGGATTAGTGAAACATATTCGGAGGATTCAATGTTGTTAATGGTACATGTTAAAATTTCTCTTATAATAGGGCTTATCTCATCGCTTAATTTATGTTTTTTCCAGTTCCGGCCTAAGAAAAGATATAAGATTAAGCCGATTGGAGGTAACAACACAATTATCAGCAACCATGCAATGGTTTTTTCAGGTCGTTTTCTTTCCAATATAATTACTAATATTGTGATTATCGTATTTATAAGAAAAAATAATGAAAGTAAAAACTCAATATGAGGTATCATATTTTTAACCGCCTAATGAATTATTTTTTTTATTATAACATAGTAACCGTTATTTATATAGTTTTAGAAGAGTTATAGTAAAGTGCTGCAGCAATCTTTTGTTACGGTTCGGACATGGGTTTTTAGATTATTAGCCAAAGGTTACATTGTATAAGGTGGTAGCAGAGGCAGATATAATAAGCTGCTTATCAGAAATAGTTAAGGTATAAACTGTAGCAACCATTTCGGGATAGTGGTAAAATATTATTACGTTGCGCGATAGGAGGTTATAAATTGAATAATTATGAAAAAACCATGGAAAAGAAAAACATATATTCAGGTAAAATTATAAGTCTTGATGTTGAAACAGTATTATTACCAAATAATGAAAAAGCCGAAAGGGAGATTGTAAGGCATCCGGGAGCTGTTGCAATTCTTCCTATAAACAATAACAAAGAGATATACTTTGTCAAACAATTTAGGAAAGCCGTAGAGATGGAACTCTTGGAGGTTCCTGCAGGAAAGTTGGAAAGCGGTGAATCACCTTCTCTATGTGCTATAAGAGAGCTGCAGGAAGAAATAGGTTTTAAGGCAAAGAAATTAACTTTATTGGGCAAGTTTTATTCTTCTCCCGGTTTTTCCAATGAAATAATATATGTTTATAAAGCTGAAGATTTAACAGAAAGCAAATTATCAACGGATGATGATGAATTTATCAATGTAGTAAAGTTCAGTATTGAAGATGCAATAGAAATGTTGAATAAAGGATTGATAATAGATGCAAAAACAGCTATTGCCCTGTCCTTAGGTTTGGGCTTATAAAAAGAATATTAGTGCTAAAACAAGCATATATTTAAAAGTATCAGACATTAAATCGGAGGTACAAGATTTTGTTAAAACGGTTTAAATATTTTTTATTTAATAAAATAAAAGATAATACGTTTATATGCCTTATTTTAGCGTTGATTGTCTTTATAGGAATATGTATCGGTGCATTTTGGATTGGAATTATGCCAAGTGAGAATAAAGAAGTACTGAACACAAGTATTGATAATTATTTTTTATTGGCGCCGACTTATAGTTTCAATAGTACCAATATTTTTAAAACTTCACTATTATGCAATGTAATACCTGTCATTATACTTTTTATCGTCAGTATTAGCTTTATTGGAATAATACTTACTCTTTTATACGTAGCTTTCAGAGGGTTTTGTCTTGGGTTTACTATAGCATTTTTAACAGAAAGTTTTGGTAAGAAAGGCTTTTTATTCACACTGGTTGCTTTGGTTCCCCAAAATATTATTTATATTCCGGCATTAGTATATACAAGCTTTATAGCAATAAATCTTAGTAATGCTATGGCAAGATTAAAAAAAGACAGGTTTATCGAGAACAGAAAAAAACATATTTTAAAATACTTGACTTATGATTTAGTGGCCATAGCCGCTTTACTGCTGTCAAGCTTCATTGAAGCATATATAACACCTATTTTTATAAAAACCATTACACCCTATTTATAGAGTAAACATAGTGCATGATATCAACAATTCCATTATAGGGCAAACATTTTTATAAGCATTTTTGGCAACTAACCATCAAATTAATCTGCATAAAAATACCTATATCATAAAAGGATTTTTATATTTGATGTGGAATATTTAACAAAAGCAGCTTTGCCGTATAAAAATGATGTGTTATTTAAGGAGGAAAAATGGAAAACAAGTATTATACAAGCATTCGGGAAGCAAAAAACTTTATTGAAGAAAGTATTGCTATCAAACCTGAAATAGGGTTAATTCTAGGTTCCGGTCTGGGCGCTTTAGGAGATGAAGTTGAGAATAAGGTTGCCCTGAATTATTCCGATATACCTAATTTTCCTGTTGCTACAGTCAAAGGGCATAAAGGAAGGATGATCTTTGGTAAACTTGAAGAATCAAGCATAGCCGTCATGCAGGGCAGATTTCACTATTATGAAGGCTATACCATGAAAGACATAGCTTTTCCGATTTTAGTCATGAGTGTTCTGGGCATAAAAAAAATTATAATAACAAATGCTTCCGGCGGAATAAATACCGGCTTCAATCCGGGTGATTTAATGATTATTAAGGATCATATAAATTTTATTTCCGATAATCCTCTGATAGGTAAAAATATAGATTCTTTTGGTCCCAGATTTCCTGATATGTCTTATGCTTACTCAAAAACATTAATAGATATGACTAAAAAGCTTTGCAATAAACATGGTATCGACATAAAGGAAGGAGTTTATATTGCAATGACCGGACCTGCATATGAAACCCCTGCTGAAATTCGAATGGCAAGGATATTGGGTGCTGACGCTGTAGGAATGTCTACCGTACCCGAAGTTATTACTGCAAGTTATGCGGGCATGAAGGTGCTTGGGATTTCTTGCATTACCAATATGGCTGCAGGTGTTTTGAATAAACCTTTGGACCATGCAGAAGTGGTCAAAACCGCAGAAACTGTAAAGAATACCTTTACAAAACTTATAAGGCTAATAGTAAAAGAGGTGCATTTAAATGAGAGCCTATGATTTAATTTTAAAAAAAAGAAATAATGGCATACTTGAAAAAAAAGAAATTGATTTTTTAATAAAAGGTTTTATGGACAATAATATACCCGATTATCAAATAGCTGCATTACTTATGGCAATATGTTTTAACGGTTTAAATAAAAAAGAAACCGCAGATTTGACTATGTCTATAATAAACTCCGGTGAAGTAATGGATTTATCTGAAATTCCGGGAATAAAAGTTGATAAACATTCAACGGGAGGTGTTGGAGATAAAGTCAGTTTAATTGTTATACCCCTTGTTGCATCTTTGGGGATACCCGTAGCAAAGATTTCCGGTCGCGGTCTGGGACATACAGGCGGTACTATTGATAAATTAGAATCTGTAAAAGGCTTCAAAGCTGAATTAAGCCAAGAAGAGTTCATAAGGAACGTGAAAAAATGCAATATGGCGATAACGGGACAATCCGCCGATATTGCACCTGCAGACAAAAGATTATATGCTTTAAGAGATGTCACGGCAACTATTGATAGTGTACCTTTAATTGCCAGTTCAATAATGAGTAAAAAAATTGCTTCCGGAGCAGAAGGAATTGTATTGGATATCAAGGTTGGCTCAGGTGCTTTTATGAAATCTTTAAAAGAGGCAAAGAAGCTTGCCAAGGTAATGGTTAACATCGGAAAAGAACTTAATAAAAAAACCATTGCCGTTATTTCCGATATGAATCAACCCTTGGGATATGGAATTGGTAATGCTATTGAAGTTAAGGAAGCAGTAGAAGTCCTATCCGGAGCAGGTTTCGAAGATATAACAACTGTCGCATTGACAATTGCATCTTATATGACTATTATAGGCGGTGCTTTCAAAGATTTTAATAGCGCTTATAAAAAATTGAAAGAAATTATAAGCTCAGGAGCTGCAATCAATAAGTTCAAAGAATTAATTGAAATGCAAAACGGTGATCCCGGCTTTATTGATGACTTTTCTTTACTTCCTCAGTCTAAGCATCACATTGAAATAAAATCCCATATTAAAGGTTTTGTAAATGCAATAGACACAGAAAAAATTGGACTTGCCGCAATGATGTTGGGAGCAGGAAGAAAAAAGAAAGATGATATAATTGATTATTCGGCAGGCATTACGATAACAAAAAAAATCGGTGATGAAATAAATATAAATGAAACATTGTGTATTTTGCATACTAATAATTCAGATTATCATGAATCCGCTAAATTAGTAAATGCGGGTTTTTCGATTAAAGACGAATTTCACGGCAAAAGCAATTATATATACGATATTATTCAATAAAGAATAACTACTCCTTCTATAGGGAAATATAAGATTACAACAACTATAGGAGGAATTTTTTTGCGCATAAAAAATATAATTTTTATTATAATTGTTTTATTAACTTTTAGCCTTAATTGTTTTATATTTAGCGATGAAAACATTGTACCTAATTGTAAATCAGCAGCTCTGATAGACTATTCCACGGGAAAATTTATTTTTGAAAAGAATGTACATGAAAAATTGGAACCGGCCAGTGTTACCAAAATCATGACTATGTTGTTAGTAATGGAAGCCCTTGAGTCAGGCAGGATTACATTGAATGATAAAGTAACTATCAGTAAGAATACTTCTAAAATGACAACCGGAACTCGATTAATGCTTGAAGAAGGGGAAATAAGAACTGTAGAAGATTTACTTTACGGAATTGCCGTAGAATCGGCAAATGATGCGAGTATAGCAATAGGTGAGCATATTTCAGGAAGTGAAGAAGAATTTGTAAGGTCTATGAATGCAAAAGCAAAAGAACTTAAGATGAAAGATACGAATTTTATCAATCCCCATGGATTACATGCAGAAAACCATGTAACTTCCGCCCATGATATTTGCATTATGTCAAGGGAATTGATAAAACATGATAAAATTTTTGATTACATTTCTAAATATATGGTGACTGTATATGTAGGAAGAAAAAATGATGTAAGAAGAGAATTGGTAAACAAAAATAAAATGGTTCGATTCTATAAAGATGTTGACGGTATTAAAACCGGTTTTACTGAAGATGCCGGATTTTGCATTTCTGTTACAGCGAAAAACAATAATCTTAGGCTTATAAGTGTAATTATGGGTGCCCCTGATACAAAAATCAGAAATTCTGAAGCTCGTAAACTTATTGACTATGGTTTTGCTAATTATGTGAATTATTCCAGTGGGAAAAAAGGAGATTTGATAGAAAAAGTAAAAGTAATTAAAGGTGACAGTGATTTTGCTAACGGGATATTGAAAGAAAATGCAGATGTATTATTGAAAAAAGGCGAAGAAAGTAATATTGAAAAGATTATCGATATTCCTGATACGATAAATGCACCGATAAATAAAAATCAAAAAATAGGCGAGGTTATTTTGCAAAAAAACGGCAATAATATTGCTTATTTTGATATTATATGTGAAAAAGACATAAAAAAAGCCGGTTTTTTAAATAACATTATAAGAGCTGTAAGATATTGGTTTAATTGATATAATAAATATATATACTTTTATTGGAGATTATTAATATTTGATTAAGATTGCGTTGTGGAAAGGCTTAG
>CAYXUX010000011.1:0-28690 GCA_964468275.1 uncultured Clostridiaceae bacterium | reverse complement strand
CTACGGCAATCATAGCAAATATAATAAGCTTCTTACCAGAAATAGTTAGAGTATGTACGATAACAGAAACGTTAGTATATGCCAACCATAGAGACATTGTTTGATTGACTTTTAACAATAGATATAATAAAATTAATTAATGCAGACCCCACTTTATTAAACAAATTTTAAGAATTTTAATATTTTATAGATTTATTGCTTTTAGGAGTTGGTGTTATGGAGAGATTTAGCAATATTTCAATGGCAGTTGTAAGAAGGCTTCCAAAATACTATAGACATTTAGGCGAAATAAAAAAGAAAGATATAAAGAGAGTTTCCTCTCAAGAACTTAGTAAGATTACCGGCTTTACTGCCTCTCAAATCAGACAGGACTTAAATTGTTTTGGTGGATTTGGTCAGCAAGGCTATGGTTATAATGTAGATGATTTATATCAGGAAATAGGTAATATTTTAGGACTAAACAGGATTTATAAAACCGTTATTGTCGGTGCAGGCAACTTGGGTCAAGCCATTGCAAATTATTCATTTTTTGAAAAAAGCGGTTTTATAATCAAAGGAATGTTCGATATTAATCCAAAAGTAATTGGTTTAAAGATTAATGATAAAAAAGTTTATGATATTGAAGAATTAGTGGAATTTATTAAAGATAATGAAATAGATATTGGTATTATAAGTACACCCAAAAATCAGTGTCAGAAGGTAGCAGAAGCTCTTTCTCAGGGAGGAGTTAAAGCAATTTGGAATTTTGCCCCGTCCGATATTAAAGTATCTGATGATATTCTGGTGGAAAATGTTCATCTTAGCGAAAGCCTATTTACACTATCTTATTTATTAAAAGAAAAAGAGGATATAGAGTATAGCAATAAATATAGATAATATTAGAATTAGGGAGAAACCTTTATGGAAGTTTATGCTCTTATTGGTCAAAGTGGAACAGGTAAAAGTTATAAAGCATTTATGGTAGCAAAAGAAAAGAATGTGGAATACATTATTGATGACGGACTTCTTATCGGCGGAACACGGGTTTTAGCTGGCAAATCAGCAAAAAAAGAAGATACAAAATTAGCGGCAGTGAGAAGAGCCTTATTTCGTGATGCAAACCATAGAAAAGTTGTTAAAAAAACTATTTCAGAATTAAATCCGGAAAAAATTCTTGTCCTTGGGACATCCATTAAAATGATAGAACAGATTACTAAGGCTTTAGAGTTGCCTCTACCTTGTGATTCTATTTATATTGATGATATTTCAACGGATAAAGAAATAAATAGTGCAATAATATCAAGACGGAAAGAAGGTAAACACGTAATCCCTGTACCTTCAGTTGAAATAAAAAGGGATTTTTCCGGTTATTTTATTGACTCATTAAAGATATTTAAAAGAAAAGAAAAGAATTTGGAAATCATGGAAAAAACCATTATCAGACCTACATTCAGCTATCTGGGTAAATATGAAATAGCTAAAAATGCACTTGTGCAAATAATTGAAATTTCCTTATTACAAGTTGATGGAGTTGAAAAAATTAAAAAAATAAAGATTGAAAGTGATGTTGAAGGAATCAGCATAACAGCAGAACTAATAATTAGTTTAAAAGACCGTTTAGATTTGATATTGACTGATGCTCAAAAGCAATTAACAGAAAAACTGGAATATTCTACAGGACTTAATGTTATAAAAGTAGATGTTTGGGCTGTTGGATTAAGTCATTTAGAAAAGGGGTTGTTAATACCAAGCGATGGATTACTTGAAACAAAATAGCATAGTGATAGAAGAAATAAAAGATGGAATAATACTTAAAAATGTGTGGGATTTTAATGCGAAACATATATTTGAATGCGGTCAGTGTTTCCGATGGGATAAAGAAGATGATGATAGCTATACGGGGATTGCTTTTGGAAAGGTCATAAATGTAAAATCGTTCAAAAATAATGAAATAAAAATATTGAACACAAATATAGAAGACTTTAAGAGAATTTGGTTTGAATATTTTGATTTAGGAAGGGATTACAGTAGGATAAAAAAAGTATTATCTGCAGATGATACAATGAAATTAGCAATAAAACATGGAGAAGGTATCCGCATATTGAAACAGGACCCTTGGGAAACGCTTATATCCTTTATAATTTCCGCAAACAACAGGATTTCTATGATTGCCCGAAGTATAAACATATTCTCCCAAATGTATGGACAGGCCATAATCTATAATGGTAAGGTATATCATGCTTTTCCGACAATTAAAGACTTATCGGACACAGAGTTTTCGAATATAAGAGATTGTAAAGCCGGGTTTAGATGTAAATATATAATAGAAGCAATTAAAATGATTGGATCCGGCGAAATAGATTTGGAAAAAATAAAGAATATGGAGACAATAGAGGCTGAAAAAGAATTGAAAAGAATACCCGGGGTGGGGTCTAAGGTGGCAAATTGCATATTGCTTTTTTCTATGCAAAAATATGACACATATCCGGTAGATATTTGGATGAAAAGAGTTACGGAAGAATTATTCTTAAAGCGTGAATCAAAGGCCGGTGAAATATCTGATTTTGCCAAAGAAAAGTTTAATGATTTATCCGGATTTGCACAAGAATATTTATTCTATTATGCCAGAGAATTAAAAATTGGTAAGGAATAGGAGGATATAGCTTTGGTTATACTTGGGGCATTATCAAATGCTATTGCAGTTTTAGTAGGAGGAACTATTGGGACATTGATGAAAAAAGGTTTGCCCAAAAAGTATGGAGATGCAATTATAGAAGCCCTCTCCATTTTTACTTTTGGGATGGGTATAATGTTCTTTTTAAAATCGAAAGAAATAATGGTTTTGGTTATTAGTTTGGCCTTAGGTACTTTCTTAGGTGAATGGATTAATATTGAAAGGAAACTGGAACAGTTGGGGGATAATATTCAGTCAAGAATGAAGAAAGTCGGAGGAAATTTTTCTGAAGGGTTTGTCACAGCCAGTTTAATATTTTGTGTTGGTTCCATGGCAATAATGGGAGCCATGCAAAGCGGACTAGCAGGAAACCATGAGGTATTGTTTGCAAAATCGGCTTTGGATGTAATAGCTTCCTTGATATTCGCCTCGGCAATGGGAGTTGGAGTTGCTTTTGCATCTATAAGCGTTTTAGTATATGAGGGGGGTCTGAGCTTGGCTGCTGCCGCAGTAGCACCGTATTTAAGCAGTGCGGTGGTAGATGAAATGACAGCTGTTGGCGGCGTTTTGTTGATGGGATTAAGTCTTTCCATACTTAATATAAAGAAAATTAAAGCCGGTAATATGCTGCCTGCTATGTTTTTTCCGATAATCATAATGCTTTTTATAAAATAAGACATTGTTTTATAATCTGCTACAATTCATAGATCTATTATATTCCCAGTATAGATTATTAATATTTGATTAGGATTACGTTGTGAAAAGGCTTAAAATCTGTTAGCACAGCGGAGGATCAGTTGCGCCAACTGTTTAGCTATCGTTCAACCATTGTTCAGCAATTGTTGCAAATATAATAAGGATATCAGTAATATGGTTGGGCTATTAACAGCAGCAATATTTTTTTTGGATTAACTTCAAAAAAATTATTGAATAAACATAAATAAATAGATATAATTTAATAGTAAAATATATTTAATAATGAAGGAGGGTTTTAAATGTCTTACAGTCCATCTTTGGGAAGTACTGTAACAAATACTAGGATGAGAACACCCAATAATTTATCCCCTTTCTCCGGGATGTGTTCCGTTTGTACTGCAGAATGTTTAGGTACCTGTGAAATAGGTTATTCCGCTATAAGAGGAGACGAAGCCATTTATCCTGTCGGTGCGGATAAAAGCCAGTTTGCATCGGAAAAGGAATATCCCGTTGATTTTTCTCATTTTAATATTAATGGTCGCGTTTTCGGGGCTCTTGGAATAGATGCGGATACATATAAAGCTACTTTTCCTAATGTTGATATTTCGACTACAATAGGTGTGGATAATCCGATTAAGCTAAAAGCACCTTTTGTGTTCCCTGCAATGGCAAAGCTTAACTGGAAAGATTATTATGCCGGTGCCGCTGTATCCGGTGTAATGGCGGTAATAGGAGAAGATGCGGTTTTAAAGGATCCCCAACTTGAGATGACAAATAAAAAGGTGACAAAATCGCCTTTTTTGGAAGAAATGTTAAACAGTTTTAGAGAATATTATCATGGATATGGTGATATAGTATTTCAAGCAAATGTTGATGATGAATACATACAAGCTGCGGATTATGCAATAAAACATTTAGGACTTACGACTATGGAATTGAAGTTTGGGCAAGCCGCAAAAGGTATTCAAGGCATGGGCTTTGTATATGATTTGGATAAGGCATTGGATTTTCAGAAAAATGGATATTTAGTTTATCCCGATCCTACAGATCCCATTATTCAAGAAAAGTTTAAAAAAGGTATAGGTCCTTATTTCCAAAGAATAGGGAAACTTCCCATGTGGGATGAAGATATATTGGCAGAAAGAATATCCCATTTAAGGCAACTGGGTATAAAACGGATTTTCTTTAAAATGGCCGCCTTCGATCCCGCGGATATGATAAGAGTGTTAAAGATTGCATCTGAGAACAGAATAGATTTGGTTACCTTTGACGGTGCAGGCGGCGGAAGCGGTAACAGTCCTTGTAAAATGATGAATGAGTGGAGTTGGCCTACTGTTTATATGGAGAGTATTCTATATGATATACTTAATGAAATGAAATCTAAAGGTTATTTTTTACCAAAGGTAGCAGTTGCAGGCGGATTTGTTATGGAAGATACGATTTTTAAAGGACTCTCATTAGGCGCACCGTATATTTCAATAATAGCGTTAGGCAGATCTGCAATGTCCGCTGCAATGTCAGGAAAAAAGGTAGGGGAACTTATAGCAAAAGGAAAAGTACCCAAGGATTTACAAAAATACGGGAATACAGTTAGCGAAATATTTAGAGATACGAGGGAGCTAAAGGATATATATGGAGATAAAGCAGTAAATATTCCTACAGGGACCATTGGGGTATTTACTTATATAAATAGAGTATCTGTTGGATTGCAACAAATGATGGCTTTAAATAGAAAATTTTCATTGGACAATATAGATAGAACGGATATTATTGCTTTAACAAAAGAAGCCGGCGAAGTTTCCGGAATATCTACTATTATGGACTACAGGAATAAGATTAGGCAGATGGTGTAAGAGTACAAGGAGAAGTTGTTATGTTTGATGAAGATACTGCTGTTTACACAATTGGAACCGTTGCAAGATTTATTGGTGAACATCCGGAAACTTTACGCGTATGGGAAAAGAATGATTTGATAAAACCGGATAGACGTAGTTATCAAAGGAAATATACAAATAACGACTTAAAAAGATTAAAATTTATAAAGTACTTATTGGATGAAAAGGGTTTAAACCTAGCCGGAGCCAAGCATATTATATCTATGTATTCCTGTTGGTATAATAAAGACTGCAAAGGTGGCGCACAAAAAGACAGCAGGGTTATGATAAATGAGTCTAAGCTTTGTTGGAAAACAGAAGACACTTATTGCCTAGTTATCAGTGACAAATCGGAAATATGCAATTCCTGTAATATATTTAAGATTTGTATTGATTGTAATGAGTGCAGTAGGATATTTAAATAAACGCAAGACTATAAAATAGGAGATGTAAAGATATGAATAAAAAGGAGCCAAATTGTGAAACGCAAAAATGTGGAGAAGGTAGCGCCTGCAGTAGTTGTGGTGTAGAGCAACAGGCAGCGAAACCGGATGATTTTCGTGTAGAAACTCATAAAGAGAATTCTATTAAAAGAGTAATAGGAGTAATAAGCGGTAAAGGCGGGGTAGGAAAATCACTGGTTACTTCAATGTTGGCAGTACTAGCGAAACGAAAAGGTTTTAACGTGGGAGTAATGGATGCGGATATTACGGGGCCTTCTATACCAAAAATGTTCGGTATTAATAAAAAAGCTACAGGAAGTAAAGACGGAATTTATCCTGAACGTACAACTGAAGGTATTAAAGTTATGTCTGTAAATCTTTTATTGGATGATGAAGACTCTCCGGTAATATGGAGAGGGCCGCTGATTTCTAATGTTGTAAAACAGTTTTGGAGTGATGTTGTGTGGGGAGATTTAGATTTCCTGTTTCTTGATATGCCTCCCGGAACGGGAGATGTGCCTTTAACTGTATTCCAATCCATACCTTTAGATGGGGTTATTGTTGTAGCATCACCCCAGGATTTGGTTCATTTAATAGTACGCAAGGCTTATAATATGGCCGTATCTATGGGAATACCGGTTTTGGGTGTTGTGGAAAATATGAGTTATGTGAGATGTCCTGATTGCGGGAAAGAAATAAAGCTATTTGGTGACAGCCATATAGATGAAATAGCATCGGAACTGGGATTAAAAGTTTTAGCAAAGATGGCTATAGACCCCAAGGTAGCAGAAGCCTGCGATAAAGGTGAGATAGAGAAAACTGAAAATAATGATTTATCGGATGCAATGGATTATATCGAAACGCATTTTAAGTAAATAAAAGGGGCTAATGTTTGCCCCTTTTTATTTGCTTTTCTTAAAAAAAGTATTAATGATTATCTTAATTATTTGAGCAATTATTCTTATGTACTCTATAACTTCCTGTGTGCCATCGCTTACCGATAGAACAGTATCAGTAACGGTTTCGCTTATCAATCCTACAGCGTCTCCGGCATTTTCTATCTCTTCTTTTACCTTTGCTGTGGCAGCATCAACGTTATTTGCAATAGAAGGCAGCCTGTCCAGAGTTTTATCAATGTTTGATGAGTTCTTATCCATCAGTTCTCTTACTCTTTTTAAAACTCCGTTCAAATTGTTTAATGTTATAAAGGTATAAACGCCGACACCTGAGATAATCAAAAAGAGTATAAGCAATCCCAAATCTTTATACGAAATCATTGTTTATTCCCCATTTCTCTTATATTAATCACACATTTTCTCTACTGTTCTTCGACTTCTTCACACTCATCAGTACACTCTTCATCAGTACATTCTTCCGAACATTCTTCTTCAACATTTACTTGCTCGTCTACAGTATGTATTTTTTTGATACCGGCTATTCGTTCTTTTCCATCTTCTATAACTTTAGCTATTTTTGCACTTGCTTCATTAGCACCGACTTTAATATTCTCAACTGAAGATTTTGCGGTGTCAGCAATATCTTGCCTTGTTTCCTTACCGGATTTGGGTGCAAATAGGACACCGATAGCACTTCCGATGGCTGCACCTACTCCAAGACCTGTACCTACTTTCTTTGCTGTTTCCACAGCTCTGGCTTTCTTCTTACCCTTCTTTGCTCTATTTAAAACCTCTCTTATGGACATTAGTAACCCTCCTTTTTAACTTATTTTATATATAATTATCTGTAATTATACAGGAAAAATATAGATATTTCAATAAATTAAAATAATTATAAATGCTTTATTCAATAAAAATTGTCACTGTTCATACCTTAACTGTTTCTGATAAGCAGCTTATTATATTTGCTACGATTGCCGTAGGGGCGATCTGTGATCGCCCGGTACAGCAGTTTTCTATTGAAGCATAAGATCCTTAGCTATCGTTCAAGATGACGTTTCGGGTTGTGCCAAAACTCACTTTGTTCAAACGATTGACGCAGCTATTCTTCCGCTGCACTAACTGATTCTAGGCCTTTCCATAACCCAATCTTAATAAAAAATCGATAATCTACAATAAAAAATACAAATATATATGTGTGAACTACAACAAGTGTATTATGTTTACTTATGAAGAATAACATAAAAATTAATAAAATTCATCATAATGGAAATACTAGGAATTGGATATAAATAAGATAGGAATGTTGATTCTAAAGGAGAGAAAAACTAATTTTAGAAAAACAATGTAAGACAGAGTAAAATTGAGATAATAAGATGTATTAACATGAAAAATGGCTAAATTGGGTAAATTAATATTTGCGATAATCATAAGCTTTAATTATTATTATAATGTAATTAGCACTCAGCGACACTGAGTGCTAATAATAAAATACATAGTTTGTCAATAAAACTTTAAGGAGGGTTATTAATGAATATTAAACCATTAGGAGACAGAATTGTTATCAAGGCTATTGAAAGCCAAGAAACTACTAAAAGTGGGATAGTTTTACCCGGCTCAGCAAAAGAAAAGCCCATGCAAGGAGAAGTATTGGCGGTAGGGTCAGGTGAGCTGATTGAAGGTAAAAGAGTGCCATTGGAATTGAAAGTCGGAGACAAAGTTATATATTCCAAGTATGCAGGCACTGAGGTAAAAATTGAAGATGAAGAATACTTAATTCTAAGACAAAATGACGTGCTTGCAATCGTTGAATAAATAAAGGAGGGTATAAAATGGCAAAACAGATTAAGTTTAGTGAAGATGCTAGAAGGTCTTTAGAAAGAGGCGTTAATGAACTAGCAAATACAGTAAAAATAACTCTTGGCCCAAAAGGCAGAAACGTTGTTTTAGACAAAAAATTTGGTTCACCGCTTATTACTAACGACGGTGTAACAATAGCAAGGGAAGTTGAATTAGAGGATCCGTTTGAAAATATGGGAGCTCAGCTTGTTAAAGAGGTTGCAACTAAGACAAATGATGTAGCAGGAGATGGAACTACAACCGCAACCTTATTAGCACAAGCAATAATCAGAGAAGGTTTAAAAAATGTTGCTGCAGGAGCAAATCCTATAATTTTACAAAAAGGTATTTATAAGGCTGTAGATGCTTCAGTGGAAGAATTAAAGAAAACCTCAAAGCCCATTGAAAGCAAATCCGCTATTGCACAAGTAGCTTCAATATCAGCTGCGGATGAAACTATAGGCGATATTATTTCAGAATCAATGGAAAAGGTTGGAAAAGACGGAGTTATAACGGTAGAAGAATCAAATACTTTTGGCACAACATTGGATATTGTTGAAGGTATGCAATTTGACAGAGGATACGTATCCCCTTATATGATTACCGACACTGAAAAGATGGAAGCAGTCTTTGACGATGCTTATATACTTATAACAGACAAGAAGATATCAAATGTTCAAGAGCTTCTTCCCATATTGGAGCAAATGGTTCAGCAAGGAAAGAAACTTTTAATCATTGCGGAAGACGTTGAAGGAGAAGCTTTAGCTACAATAATCGTTAATAAACTGAGAGGAACATTTACTTGTGTAGCCGTAAAAGCTCCGGGCTTTGGCGACAGAAGAAAAGCAATGTTGGATGATATTGCAATTTTAACCGGTGGTCAAGTAATTTCCGAAGAATTGGGATTGGAACTTAAAGATGTACAGATTGAACAGCTGGGCAAAGCACGACAAGTAAAGATTCAGAAAGAAAATACTATTATAGTTGACGGTGCCGGGGAAGCTCAAGTAATAAAGGACAGAATCAAACAGATTAAAGCACAGATTGAAGAGACTACCTCTGATTTTGATAAAGAAAAGCTTCAAGAAAGATTAGCCAAACTGGCCGGCGGAGTTGCAGTAATAAAAGTGGGAGCGGCTACCGAAACTGAACTGAAAGAAAGAAAACTAAGAATAGAAGATGCATTGGCGGCTACAAGAGCGGCAGTAGAAGAAGGTATAGTACCAGGTGGAGGAGTGGCACTTCTAAATGCAATACCTGCTGTAGACGAATTAATTGAAAAATCACAAGGTGACGAAAAGACAGGTATGCAAATAATCAGAAGGGCATTGGAAGAACCGTTGAGACAGATAGCGGAAAACGCCGGAAAAGAAGGTTCGATAATAGTAGAAAAGGTTTCCAACAGTGAAGCAGGTATCGGATTTGATGCATTGCATGATAAATATGCAAACATGATAGAAGCCGGGATCGTGGATCCTACAAAAGTAACAAGATCTGCATTGCAAAATGCGGCTTCCATATCGGCAATGATGCTTACAACCGAAAGTGTTGTTACTGATATTCCTGAAGAAGAGAAACCCATGATGCCGGGCGGCGGAATGGGAGACATGGGAATGTATTAAAAAAATGCGGCGTAAGCCGCTTTTTTTTATGCAAAAAAATTATATTTTTATTGTAGATTATTAATATTTGATTGAGATTGAGCTGTGGAAAGGCTTAGAATCTGTTAGAGCAGTAGAGAAATAGTTGCGTCGCAATCACAAATCACCTCTACGGAAATCGCAGCAAATATAATGAGTGCTTACCAGAGATAGTTGAGTATGAACGATAACCATCTTATTTTGTGTTATGAGCCTTAAGTTCTAAATATCTGGTTTATTTTTATAAAAGGAAGTATAATATAAAAAAGAAAACATATGGGAGGTTATCGATTTGGAAGGATTTACTCATATAAACGAAGAAGGTTATGCGAAGATGGCAGATGTATCAGAAAAAGAAGAAAGTATAAGAGAGGCAATTGCTAAAGGTTCCATATACATGAATAGGAATACTTTAATGGCCATTATAGAGGGTAGAATTAAAAAAGGTGATGTTTTATCTGTAGCACAAATTGGCGGAATAATGGGTGCTAAAAGTACGTCCGATATCATTCCTATGTGTCATAATATTAATATTTACGGGGCGGATATAGAGTTTAATATAGACGAGAATAACAGCAAAGTTGATATAATTGCAACAGTTCGGACAGTGGGTGTCACGGGAGTTGAGATGGAAGCCCTTACGGCAGTATCGATTGCTGCCCTTACTATATATGATATGTGTAAAGCAATAGATAAAGAAATGGTCATAACGGATATACATCTGGTTAAAAAAACCGGCGGTAAGTCGGGAGATTTTTATTTTAACAGAGGCAATATATGTTGCTAATAACTTAGGACTTAAAACCAAAAACCACGGATTAGCACGGATTAATCTACAAGGAGGTAAAAGTGAAAAAGGATTTTACATTTACAATAGGTATAGTTATTGTCAGCGATAAAGGTTCTAAAGGAGAGAGGGAAGATAAATCGGGGCCGGCTATAGAAAAAGCATTAAGCCCTCTTGGCGGAATAATAAAGAAATACACTGTTGTGCCTGATGAAAAAGAAGCAATTACATCAGCGATAAAAGAAATGGCGGATAAATTGCATATTGATTTAATATTAACAAGTGGAGGTACAGGATTTTCTTCGAGAGACATTACACCTGAAGCTACTTTGGAAATAATAGATAGATTTGTCCCGGGCATACCGGAAGCCATGAGGGCTGAAAGCCTTAGAATTACTCCAAAAGCAATGTTGTCAAGAGCAGTTGCGGGAATAAGAAAAAGCTCTCTAATTATAAATTTACCCGGCAGTCCCAAGGGAGTAAACGAATGTTTGGATGTGTTTATTCCTGCGTTAAGACATGGTATTGAGATACTTCGCGGGGAAGCAAGGGACTGTGCCGGGCACTAAGTTTTCTATAATTCGTCATTGATTTATTATTTTTTTACTATAATATAGTTTAAATTGCTTTATTCTAATTAGTTGAAAGCCTCATAATATCATCATTAGAGACCAAAACAACAATAATAATAAAATCCTTTCATTTTCAAGAATATTTATTGACGTTATTTTAACAATCGGGTATCATATTAATGTGAGTGTCGTTTTAAAATATTTTATTAGGGGGATCTCAAATGGAAATGGTAAATTTGACGATTGACGGTGTCCATACAAGGGTTCCTAAAACATGGACTGTTATGGATGCGGCAAAGGCTATTGGTATTGATATCCCGGCTCTTTGTTATTTAAAAGGTGTCAATGAAATAGGTGCATGCAGGATATGTGTAGTTGAAGTAGAAAGAGCACGAACACTGCAAGCTTCATGTGTTCTTCCTGTTGCCGAAGGCATGGTGGTTCATACTGAAAGCCCGAAAGTTGTAGAAGCAAGGAGACAAATCCTCAGGCTGCTCTTGGACAACCATCCCAATGATTGTTTGACTTGTGATAAAGCCGGAGAATGTAAACTTCAAGAATATGCATATAAATATGATGTGAAATTTAAGGAGCATGATGGATGGAGAAGAGAAAGTCACATTGATACATCTAATCCATACATACACAGAGATGACAGCAAATGTATTCTGTGTGGAAGATGTGTAAGTATTTGTGCTCAAGTTCAAGAGAGAAGTGTTTTGTCTTTTGGAGATAGAGGTTATAAGACTCATATTATCGCAGATAATGAAAGAGCTTTAGCGGATTCCGCCTGTGTATCCTGTGGGAGATGTTTGAGCGTATGTCCGGTAGGAGCTTTATTGGATAATAGGGTAATAGGCAAATTTAGATCCTGGGAATTGGAAAAAGAAGATGTTGTTTGCAATAGGTGCGAATATGGCTGTGAATTTGAACTATTAAGGAGAAATGGGAAGATTGTAGGAGTTAGGGCAAAAGCTCCATCCACTGATAGACCCCTATGTTTAAAAGGAAGGCTGACTTTAGATCTTCTTTATAATGAAAATCCGAATATGCCTTTAGCAAAAAAAGACGGAAAATATGTAGAAGTATCATGGGCTGAAGCATTAGAATTAGAGGATCTGCTGCAAAAGCTCGAAGCAAAGCATATATAATAATATCAGAAACCATATTCAGGGATTATTTTGAGATTCTCCCTGAATATTAAATTATAACATAAGATGGTCTACTGTATAAGGGAGGGAAATATGTTGGTCAATTTAACTATTAACGGACAACAGGTGCAGGCAGAGAGGGACATGACGATCTTGCAGGCAGCACGTTCAATAGGAATAGACATACCAACTCTATGTTACGATGAAAGACTTGTAGCACATGGTGCTTGTAGGATCTGTGTTGTAGAAGTGAAGGGTGCAAGGGCCCTTATGCCTTCATGTTCTACACCGGCAGCAGAGGGTATGGTAGTAGAAACCCATAGTCCTACTGTAATAGAGGCAAGAAAAGAAATTCTTAGGCTTATGATTGAGAATCATCCCCTTGATTGCCTAACTTGCGAAAAATCAGGGAACTGTGTGCTTCAAGATTTATGCTATGAATATGACATTAAAGAAGGCGGCTTTAACGGAGAAAAGAAAAACTATCCTATAGATGATAGTAATCCTTTCTTCACGTACGATCCTAATAAGTGCATACTATGTGGAAGATGTGTAAGGGTTGACAATGAATTACAATGTACCGGGGCTATAAACTTTATTGATAGAGGTTTTGGCACTCATGTCGGTGTATTTTATGACAGAGAATTCGACGAATCGGTATGTGTTTCCTGTGGAAATTGTGTATCGGTGTGTCCTGTGGGAGCACTTATGTCTAAACAACCTGCAAAGTTCAGGTATTGGGATACACACAAAGTTACTACAACATGTTCATACTGTGGAGTGGGCTGTCAAATGGATTTGCTTATAAAAGATAATAAAGTTGTTGGTGTAGAACCTGTTAATATAGAACCTAACGACGGATTATTGTGTGTCAAAGGTAAATATGGGTATAGGTTTATCGATCATCCCGATAGATTAAAGAAACCTTTAATAAAAAAAGAAGGACAATTTGTGGAAGCTACTTGGGACGAAGCAATGGATTTGATCGTATCAAAAATGAAAAAGATAAAAGAGGAATATGGTCCCGACGCTCTCGGAGGTTTCTCTTCTGCTAGGTGTACAAATGAAGAGAACTACCTTATGCAAAAACTATTTAGGGCGGTCATAGGCACAAATAATATAGACCATTGTGCCCGTCTCTGACATAGCGCCACAGTTGCAGGTCTTGCAGCTACATTAGGCAGCGGAGCTATGACAAATAGTATAGATGAATTCTTGGATGCGGACGTTGTACTTATAGTAGGTTCAAATACTACTGAAAACCACCCTGTTATCGGTGCTAAAGTAAGACAAGCTAAGAATAGAGGGGCTAAGATTATTGTTGTGGATCCCAGAAAGATAGACATATCCGCAGATGCCGAAATACATCTCCAATTAAAACCGGGGACTAATGTGGCATTTGCTAATGGTATGATGAATGTTATTCTTAATAAAGGGTTGGAAAACAAGGCCTTTGTCGAAGAAAGAATGGAAGATTTTGATAAGCTGAAAGAAGCTGTTGAGAAATATACACCAGAGGTAGTAGCAGAAATTTGCGAAGTAGATCCTGAAGATATAATTAAAGCCGCTGAACTTTATGCAACTGCAGAAAAAAGCAGTATAATATATTGTATGGGAATAACCCAACATTCAATGGGTACAAATAATGTAATGTCAATGGCTAATCTGGCAAACCTTTGCGGTCATATGGGACGTGAATCTACAGGTGTCAATCCGTTAAGAGGTCAAAACAATGTTCAGGGTGCTTGCGATATGGGCGCATTGCCTACTTCTTATCCTGCTTATCAAGCTGTCGGCAATACTGAGATTGCTAAAAAGTTTGAAAAAGCATGGGGTGTGGAATCCTTGCCGACAGTACCCGGTTTAACAATAGTTGAGATGCTAAATGCTGTTGAGAAAGGCGATATAAAAATGCTATATATCATGGGTGAAAATCCTATGGTATCAGATCCTGACCTAAATCATGTCAGACATGCATTGGAAAGTTCAGATTTCTTGGTTGTACAGGATATATTCCTCACTGAGACTGCAGAATTGGCAGATGTGGTTTTACCTGCCGCATCTTTTGCCGAAAAAGACGGGACATTTTCCAACACTGAAAGACGTGTACAGAGAATCAGAAAAGCTGTTGATGCTCCGGGAGAAGCAAAACCGGATTGGGTTATATTGATGGAGATCATGAATGGATTGGGATATGATAAAAAGTATAATAATGCGGAAGAAATTTTTGAAGAATTAAGAACTGTGACTCCGTCCTATGCAGGCATAACTTATAATAGAATTGATAAAATAGGAATTCAATGGCCATGTCCCAACGAAGAACATCCCGGTACAAAGTATCTGCATTCGGGAAAGTTTGCGAGAGGAAAGGGTCTCTTTGTTGGCATAGAGTATCAAGAATCAAAAGAAATGCCGGATGAAGAATATCCGTTGATGCTCACTACAGGAAGATTGCTGTACCAGTATCATACAAGATCCATGTCCGGAAGGGTTGCCGGATTGAATAAAAAAGCTCCGGAAAGCTTTATCGAGATACATCCGGATACTGCTTCAAGCATAGGAATAGCTGAAGGCGATATGGTAAAGGTAGCATCAAGAAGAGGCAGCATAACTGTAAAAGCCAAAGTGAGCGATATAGTAGATAAAAATGTTGTGTTTATACCTTTCCACTTTGCAGAGGGTGCAGCCAATAAGCTTACAAATGCGGCTTTGGATCCTAAGAGCAAGATACCGGAATACAAAGTATGTGCAGTTCAAGTAGAAAAGTCTGTATAAGATTTATAATATAAAAAGACGCTAGCTAGCGTCTTTTTATATTATCCTAAACGCAATCTTAATCAAATATTAATAATCTCCAATAAAAGTATAAATATTTACGATGTCTGAACTGTAACATTGAGGCAAGGATAATAGTTAATTATTTAACTAATTATATTGTAATTAAAGAGCCGATATTGTAAAATGTTTTAAGAAACAGTATTTATATGGAGGTAGCCATGGCTTTGATAAATACGGCTATAATACTAGCCGGAGGTAAAAGTTCACGAATGGGCTTTGACAAACAACTTATATGTTTTGATGGAGAAAACATAACAGATAGCATCATCCGAACGTTAAAACCCGTTTTTAAAAATATAATAATTGTTACCAATAAACCGAGGCTTTATAAGGATAAGGATATAATTATTACAAAGGACTATTATAAAGGCTATGGTCCTTTGGGGGGAATACATGCGGGACTACTGAAATCCCCCAGCATGTATAACTATTTTATTGCCTGTGATATGCCTTATATAAGCATTGATTATATAAAATACATGATGAAGATAATACATGAAAACAATTATGAAGTTGACGCGATAATCACCAGATTTGGAGATTGGATAGAACCTTTTAATGCTTTTTACAGCAGGAGGCTTATCTCTGATATTGAATGTAACATAGCAAAAAATAAGAGGAAGATAGGAGAACTCCTAGACAAATCAAATGCCATATATATAGAAGAAAAAACGGCTAGGTGCTTTAGCCCTGATTGGAGTATGTTTACAAACCTTAACACGGAAAGCGATTTAAAAAACATGGATTCAAAGAAGGACAGGAGGATTATCATATGAATCTGACAAGAAAAATTTCATTAATCAGATACGATAAAGGAAACATTGAGGAAACTCCGGATATCGTAGTTAGAGAATTTCCTCTCACAATACATATAAACAAGGAAAGAATTGTTACACTCTTGTGTTCACCTAAAGATTTTACATACTTGTCTTTAGGTTTTTTGCTTTCCGAGGGTCTTATCAAAGAAAAATCTGAAATAAAAGCCATTGAAATTGATGAAAAAAAAGGTATGGCATATATTGAAGTGATGGGAAAGGAGAATACTTTTCAAAGGATTTCAGGAAAAGCAAAAATATCAAAGGGTTGCAGCGGCGGCTCTTTGCTTTATAATGTCAAAGACAAACTACATGATATTCCCTTAGATAATAATATGAAAATTAGTTATAAAAAAGTATTATCAATGATGAAAGAGTTTTCCGGTAAATCTGAACTATTTCAAAACACGGGCGGAGTGCATAGTGCTGCCCTTAGTGACGGAGATAATATATTGATCTTTCATGAGGACGTGGGCAGACATAATGCACTGGATAAAGTTATAGGTGATGCCTTTATGAAAGAAATTGATTTTCTTGATAAAATTCTTTTATTATCCGGCAGGATTTCGTCGGAAATGCTAGCTAAAGCAGCTAAACGCAACATATCAATACTGGTTTCCCGTTCTGCTCCAATGGATTTGGCTTTGGAAATGGGAAAAGAGATAAATATGACAATAATAGGATTTGCAAGAGGCGAGAGATTTAATTTATATTCCGGAAAGGAAAGAATTATTTTTTGATTACTATATTTTTGATGATGCAGCATCTTTATTACCAATAAATTTGCTTTATTAAAATTTTGTTATAATGAATAATTCGTGAAAAATCTTAAAAAGATTGTTAAAAAAAAGATAAAATTCATAGACACAGTATGGAATTCATGTTAAAATTGTGTTTGGACTGAGTAATACTTAACTAATCTATTTAATATTTCATAAAGGAAGGAGATAAAAATGGATAAAATGTTTCTCGCACCAAAAGAAATAGCACAGGCAACTATTAATGCCGGAACAGGAAAGTCAAAACTTTCAATAGTACAGATGATTATTTTAGGGGCTTTTGCAGGTGTTTACATCGGACTTGGTGGACAAGCGGCTATTACAATCAGTCAAACTTATGGTGCAATTGATTTGGGTATGTCCAAATTCCTATTTGCAGCGGCTTTTCCCGTCGGACTTATGTTAGTTGTTATATGCGGTGCCGAACTTTTCACCGGGAATAATCTTATGATAATGGGCTGCTTAAACGGAAATTATAGCACGAAGGATTTGCTAAGAAATTGGGTAACTGTATATATTGCAAACTTTGTTGGATCAGTTATACTGGCAATTTTAGTAGCTAATTCCGGACTTATGACCGGAGCGGCAGCGGAAAAAGCCATAGGCATAGCAAATGCCAAGGTAGCAATTCCTTTCATGGAGGCTGTTATTAGAGGATTGTTATGTAATGTTGTTGTTGTGCTGGCTGTTTGGATGGCTACGGCGGGAAAAGATATAATATCAAAAATATTTGCTTGCTGGTTCCCAATTATGTTATTTGTTCTTTGCGGATTTGAACATAGTGTAGCAAATATGTATTTTGCACCACTTGGAATGTTCCTAGGAGCACCGATTAACTGGGGTCAAATTTGGATTAATAATTTAATTCCTGTAACTATCGGCAATATTATCGGTGGAGCATTTATAGTAGGTGTGCTATATTTAATAGCATATATTAAGCCTGATGCACAACAAAAGTAAGAGAATATAATCCATTATAAAGATAATCTAAATATAAAGACATAAGTTACATAGAGATTTAAGCAATCCTTAATAGGGTTGCTTTTGTTTTTTATCATATGGAGAATACAGACAACGACAATCATGATGACGGTGACAGTATTATTAAAGTTATTAAATGCTTTTTATGTTTAATAATTGTCGGTTTATTATATACTATATATATAAATCCAAGGGGGCATTATTTTGAAATTATTAAAGGTTCATTCGGTAACTGAAACAAAAAATATAATAGATTCGATGCTTTATAAAAGTTGGGATTTCTTTGAGGAAATTCATGTAGAAGAATCAATAGGCAGAGTAGTATTTGAAGATGTTTATTCTTCTATTGAATTACCTGAAAATACAAAATCAGTGGTTGACGGCTATGCTCTTAAATCAAAAGATACCATAGGCGCAGGAGAAAGTATGCCTGTTTTTCTTGATGTCCTTGGTCATATCAAGATGGGAAAGAATACAGATATAGAGGTTACGAACAATACTGCGGTATATGTGCCTACAGGAGCTTTGATACCGGAGGGAGCGGACGGCGTTGTAATGATTGAGTACGTAGAAAACTTGGATAAGGATACTATTGCGGTCTACACTCCCATTGCTGTGGGAGAAGGAATGATAGAAAAAGGTGACGATATAAAAAAAGGCGATACAATTCTTGCGAAAGGCAAAAGAATAGGTGCCGTCGATATTGCAGTACTATGTGCCGTAGGTATTGAAAAAATAAAGGTTTATAAAAAACTAAGACTGTCAGTTATTTCAACGGGGGATGAAATAGTTGATTCTTTTGGCAGTGTAAAGATAGGACAAATCAGAGATATAAATACTCACCTATTAGCTTCCATGGCATTGGAATCGGGGGCGGACGTTAGCTTAAGGCTTCTGACAAAAGATGTTTTCGACGATATAAAAGAAGCTATTGAAAGATCTTTTGAAGTATCGGACATGATAGTTATATCAGGAGGGAGTTCTGTGGGCAATAAGGATATGACTGTTAATGTCATTAAAGCATTGAAAAACGGAGAGATATTTGTACACGGCGTTGCAGTGAAACCCGGAAAGCCTACAATAATAGGCAAAGTTGAAGAAAAAGCGATATTTGGGTTGCCCGGTCATCCTGCATCTGCTATGATAATCTATAAAATATTTGTAGATTATCTTATAAAAAAATGCTATTCGATGGAAGAAGAAAAAATATTGATAGAGGCAACCTCTACCGAAAATATTCATTCTGCTCCCGGAAAAGAAACTTATCAAGCCGTCGAATTATTTTATAAAGATGGAAGATATGAAGCGGTACCTATTTACGGGAAATCGGCTGCTATATCAAAAGTAGCTAGATCAAGAGGATTTATTTGTATTGATGAAAATAAAGAAGGAATAAAAAGGGGAGAGAAGGTAAGAGTTGAACTCTTTTAATTGTATGATTAAGGAAGTGATTTAATGGACAGAAATATTTACTTAAGCAATATGAATATTGAGGATGCATTAGATTTATTTTTAGAAAAAGCAAATTTGCATAAAGAAAAAGAAATAATTCCCGTTATCGCTTCACTTGGTAGAATTACTACTGAACCTATGTTTGCTAAATATTCTTCTCCAAATTATAATGCAGCCGCAATGGACGGAATAGCGGTAAGGGCATCAGATACATTTGGTGCAACGGAGGTCAATCCCATAATACTGAAAGAAGATATCCACTTTGTATATATTGATACCGGGGATCCAATTATGGAACCTTATGATTCCGTCATAATGATTGAGGATGTGACCGAAGTCGGCAATGGAGAATTAAAAATCATTGCATCCGCATTTCCTTGGCAACATATAAGGCCTATCGGTGAAGACATAGTGGCACATGAAATGATAATACCCTCCAACCATTCTATTAGGCCTGTGGATATTGGAGCACTGCTATCCGGTGGCTTAAAAAATATCAGTGTATATAAAAAACCGCGGGTTGGAATAATACCGACAGGTACGGAAATTGTAGAGCCGGGTACTAAGCTTGAAAAAGGGAATATATTTGAATCAAATTCGAGAATGATAGAAAATCTCGTTATAGAATACGGCGGAGAACCAAAGCGATATAGCCCTGTATCGGACAATTATGAACTTTTAAAGGAATCCATACAAAAAGCTGTAGATGAAAACGATATTGTGGTTGTAAACGCGGGTTCTTCGGCCGGCAGCGAAGATTATACAAAGGCTTTAGTCGATGACATGGGAGAACTTCTGGTTCATGGCATAGCAGCTAAACCCGGTAAGCCGGCAGTATTAGGTATCATTGACGGTAAGCCGGTACTGGGAGTGCCCGGCTACCCCGTTTCGGCTTACATCGTATTCGAAACATTTGCAAAACCTCTTATTTCAGCCGGAGCCGGTATCAGACTAAAAAAAGATGAATATGCAGATGCAATACTGTCCAGAAGAATGATATCTTCAATTCAAAACAGAGAATATGTTAGGATTAAACTGGGTAAAGTAAGGGGAAATCTTATAGCTACTCCTTTGAGCAGAGGTGCCGGAATAACTATGTCTTTGGTTAGGGCGGATGGTGTATTTGAAATCCCGCAAAACAGCGAAGGTCATGAGGCAGGTGAAACAATAAAGGTGAGATTATTAAAAGATTTAGAAGATATTGAAAACACAATAGTATCTATAGGCAGTCACGACTTAATAATGGATGTAATTGCCAATATGATGCATAAAAAGAATTCTGAATACAACTTATCTTCATCTCATGTTGGAAGTATGGGTGGGATAATGGCTTTAAAACGTGGCGAGGCACATATGGCTCCTATTCATCTTTTAGATGAAAAAACCGGTGAATACAACATATCTTACATCAAAAGGTATTTACCGGACAGGGAAATGGCCCTCATAAAAGGTGTTAAAAGGGTTCAAGGGATGATGGTAAAGAAAGGCAACCCGAAAAATATCAAAGATATAAAAGATTTGCTATGTGATGATATTGTATTTGTAAATCGTCAAAAAGGAGCAGGTACTAGGATACTGACAGATTATTTGATAAAAAAGCTAGGAATTGATGAGGCAGATATCCAAGGCTATGAAAGAGAAATGACGACGCATATGGCCATAGCGGCAGCAGTTGCTTCCGGTTCGGCTGATATAGGAATGGGGGTTTTTTCCGCTGCTAAAGCTATGGAGTTGGATTTCATTTCCATAGGTAATGAAGATTATGATTTTGCAATTCCGGTAGAATTTTTGCATGATGATATGATACAATTGTTTTTGGAAGTGATAAAATCTGAAGAATTTAAAGCTGAACTGGAGGAAATGGGTGGATACAGTACGGATAATACAGGCGAAATAATAACAATTTAAACAAAGGAGATAAAATGGAAGACAGATATAAGAGAAATATAGAATACCTTAGAATATCCGTTACAGATCGTTGCAATTTAAGATGTAGGTACTGTATGCCTGAAGAAGGAATAAAGGATAAAAAAACTCATAGCGACATACTGAGTTTAGAGGAAATATATGAAGTTGTAAAAGCCTGTTCCAACTTAGGAATAAACAAAGTTAGAATAACCGGAGGGGAACCTTTAACCAGAAAAGGTATTTCCGGGTTAATAAGGAATATTGATAAACTGGTAGGTATAAAAGATATAGCTATGACAACAAATGGGTTGTTATTAAAAGAATATGCCAAAGAGCTAAAAGAAGCGGGACTTGGCAGAGTAAATGTGAGTTTGGACACACTTAATGAAAAAAAGTATAAGTATATTACTAGATTCGGTTCACTGAAAAATGTTTTGGAAGGCATTGAAGAAGCTAAAAAAATTGGCTTGTTACCTTTAAAAATTAATGTTGTTTTAATCGGAGGATTTAATGATGACGAAATAGAAAACTTCGTTAAGCTTACTATAGATGATGATATGCAGGTTAGATTTATTGAATTAATGCCTATCGGACAGGCATCAGGATGGGCAAAGGAGAATTTCATTCCAAACACTGTAGTTTTAGATAAATTTAAAGACTTACAACCTGTTCCCCAAATGGACAAGTCCAGTCCTGCCGAATATTACAGATTACCCGGTGCTAAGGGCTTAGTAGGTCTGATAAATCCTATAAGTCATCGGTTTTGCAGCAATTGTAACAGGCTAAGGCTTACAGCAGACGGAAAGATTAAGCCTTGTCTTAATTCAAATCAGGAGATTGACATTAAAAAGGTTTTGAAATCAGGCGGCGACCTTGAAAAGACTATACAAATAGCTATCCAACAAAAACCGTTAAGACATTATTTAAATGAAGGTCAAAGTATAAAGAGAGATATGATGAGAATAGGCGGTTAAAAAATTGGATGCTTACAGTATTTATAGTAAGAGAAGATATGATTAACTGTAATTAGAAAGCAGTGATTTATGCGTCAATGACGCTTTTTTTCAATATACTTTTAAAAATACCAACTGTTAGATTAATCAATATTAATAACACGAAATAGAATATAACATAATAAACATAGGAAAGGAGATGCTTATGAACAGATTGATAAAAGAAGGCTTGACTTTTGATGATGTACTTTTAATACCGGGTAAATCAGAAATTCTTCCGAAAGAAACGGATGTTACTACAATGCTTACAAAGAGGATTAAATTAAACATACCTATTATTACCGCAGGCATGGATACGGTGACTGAGGCTAGATTGGCTATAGCTATTGCAAGAGAGGGCGGTATTGGAATTATTCATAAGAATATGTCAATTGAAGAACAAGCTTTGGAAGTAGATAAAGTGAAAAGGTCAGAGCATGGTGTTATTGTTGATCCTTTTTATCTTTCACCTAATCATATTACATCCGATGCTATGGAACTAATGGAAAGATACAGGATTTCGGGAGTACCCATAGTCAATGAGAAAGGCATCCTTGTAGGCATTCTTACAAATAGAGATTTAAGGTTTGAAACAGATATGACAAGGCTTATAGAAGAGGTAATGACAAAAGAAAACCTAGTGACGGCACCGGTAGGTACCGATTTGATTCAAGCGGAGCAAATACTGAAGAAGCACAAAATAGAGAAACTTCCTCTTGTCGATGAAAATGGTTTTTTAAAAGGGCTTATTACAATTAAAGATATCGAAAAAATAATACAATTTCCTAATTCAGCCAAAGATAAAGGAGGCAGGCTTCTTGCCGGTGCTGCTGTGGGTGTAACTCCTGATATGATGGGAAGAGTAGATGCTTTAGTTGCGGCGAAGGTTGATGTAATAGTAGTAGATACCGCACACGGACATTCAAAAGGAGTTCTGGATTCAGTTGCAAGAATAAAGATAAACTATCCGGATTTGCAAGTTATAGCAGGTAATGTTGCTACGGCCGAAGGAACAAGGGCTCTGATTAAAGTCGGGGCAGACGGTATAAAAGTCGGTATCGGGCCCGGTTCCATATGTACTACACGTGTTGTTACCGGTGTAGGAGTACCTCAGATAACCGCTATATATGATTGTGCAGAGGAAGCGGATAAATATGGCGTGCCAATAATAGCTGATGGCGGAGTTAAATATAGCGGCGATGTGGTAAAAGCAATTGCAGCAGGAGCAAGTATAGTAATGATAGGCAGTCTTTTTGCAGGAACGGAAGAAAGCCCGGGAGAAACGGAGATTTATCAAGGCAGAAGCTTCAAGGTATATAGAGGAATGGGTTCCTTAGCATCCATGGCGAGTGGGAGCAAGGATAGATATTTCCAACTGGATGCGAAAAAACTTGTGCCGGAAGGTGTGGAAGGCAGGGTTCCGTTTAAAGGTCCTTTATCCGAAACCGTATTTCAACTGGTAGGCGGATTACGCTCCGGTATGGGATATTGCGGAACACCGAATATTAAAGCATTAAGGAAGGAAAGTAAATTTGTGAGGGTGACGGCTGCAGGTTTAAGGGAAAGCCATCCCCACGATGTGCATATAACAAAAGAAGCTCCTAACTATAGCTTGTAGTAAAGTAATTGATGAAAGGAAAATTGAATATGGAAATAAAAAAAGATAGAAAACTTGATATAGACAAGTTTATTGAAGCTTCGATAATGAATATTAAAACTCTTGTTGATAAAAAAAATGTTATATGTGCTTTAAGCGGCGGCGTAGATTCTTCGGTAGCCGCTGTATTGGTACATAAAGCAATCGGCAAACAACTCAACTGTATTTTTGTTGACAATGGATTAATGAGAAAAGGTGAAGGAGACGAGGTAGAACAGATATTTAAAAAAATATTGGATATGAATCTTATAAGCATAAATGCTCAAGACAGATTTTTAGATAAATTGGCAGGAATAGATGACTCGGAGAAAAAAAGAAAAATTATCGGAGAGGAATTTATCAGAGTATTTGAAGAAGAAGCAAAAAAATTAGAACAAGCAGAATTTCTGGTCCAAGGCACCATTTATTCAGATGTGGTTGAAAGCGGCGGCGATTCCATCCGTCTTGTAAAATCTCATCACAACGTGGGCGGTCTTCCTAAAAATATGAATCTTAAATTAATAGAGCCATTAAGATCCCTTTATAAAGAAGAAGTTAGAAAAGTGGGTTTAAGACTGGGGATACCCGAAGAATCAGTATTCAGACAGCCCTTTCCCGGACCCGGTCTCGGAGTAAGAGTTTTAGGAGAAATAACGAAAGAAAAGCTGAATATAGTTAGAGAAGCGGATGCAATACTACGAGAAGAGATAAGGTGTGCAAAACTTCAAAAAGACATATGGCAGTATTTTACGGTACTTCCGGACATAAAAAGTGTCGGTATCTATAAAGGTGAGAGGACATATAATCATATAATTGCTATCAGAGCTGTAAATAGCGTTGATGCGATGACCGCTGATTGGGCAAAGATACCTTACGAAATACTGGAGATGATATCTGAAAGAATAGTAAAAGAAGTTCCATATGTAAACAGAGTTGTCTACGATATAACTAATAAACCACCAAGCACTATAGAGTGGGAGTAAAAAAATGCCTCGGAACCCAAAAAGGGATTCCGGGGCTTTATTTTATTTTGTTTCTAGACGATAAACAATATAAGGGAAAATATGATTTCAATAATAGTAGTATTTATTTAAGTTTTTTATAATAAAAGTTTTCCATTGGCATTTATTAATGATAAAATGTATATATAGTTTATAGGAAGTAAAAGGCATTAGTCTTGTTCGTTGGAGGTATTCTATGATATATGGCAGATTAAAAGGGTTAAATGAAAGACAATTGGCTATTATCGTGCATTCTCTATTTTCCGGTTGGATGCTATCTTTTTTATTTGAAGGTCAAATTTTATATACGCTTTCAGAATTGTACGGTATTATTCCTAATGTTATGATTTTTGGCGGTATAGCTGCTTCTTTTTCCGGACTATTGCTAAGCGGCTTTTTTGTAAAATCAAAAAAGAGAGCCAAACGACTTTTCTTATATTGTTATCCGGTGTTTATTCTGCTATCCATACCTTTTTTCTTTGAACCGTCAATACTTTGGACCTTAGGAATAGTTATTGGTTCATTTTTAGCGGGAAATTGCGTAGCATCGTGGGGCTATTATTTAAAAAGCAGTACACCTAAAAGTGAAAGAATAAAAACCATAGCCGATATGATTATTTTATCAAATGTTTTGATGATTATTATAAATATGGCAACCATTCATATATCTTCCTATTTGGGATTGGCTTTATCCATTATTATGTTATTGTTAGCTTTTATATTTGCTTTAAAACTACCTGAAGATTCATATATTATTGAATCCGAAAGCAATGTTAAAGACTATGTAAGCATAAAATCTCTTCTTGTTTTTTTATGCTTTTTTATTATAGTTATAACTATTAATTCCGGTCTAATGTATGAAGTTGTAAATCCGGCATTTGAGCATCTAAAATGGTTGACAAGCTGGTATTGGGCAGTTCCATATATTATTGCAATACTTATAATGAGAAACTTGCCAAAGAGAATAAGTCGTTCTCATTTGCTTTACGTAGCAATCGCTATGATAGGGATTTCTTTTATCAGTTTTATGAGTTTAGGGCGTTCAGCAATCAGTTATATAATCATTAATACTTTAATGTTGGGTGCTTGTGGTGTATATGATTTGTTTTGGTGGAGTATTTTAGGTGAAATGCTGGATTTTCGCGATAATGCTGCAAAAATTCTTGGTACCGGACTATCTGCTAATAATTTTGGCATTTTATTAGGAGGTATGATTGGCAATGCAATAATTTCTGACAATATATATAGTACGAATCCCACATTATTGGCTTTGACCGTAGCGTGTGTTGGATTAGCTCTTTTACCGTTTTTACATAAGCATTTATCATTTTTACTTAAGGATCATGTTTACTTAAAGATGTATTCTGAAATGACCATGGAAGAGGAAAATAATGAAATCAATCATGGAGAAAGACTGAAGATTTTATCAGAACGGGAGAAACAGGTAACTTCACGCTTGTTGCAAGGTAAGACATATAAAACAATTGCCGAAGAGCTTTTTATAAGTGAGAATACAGTTAAGTACTTTGTTAAAAATATTTATTCAAAATATAGTATAAGTAGCAGATCTGAATTGATTGAAACGATATTTAGTGATAAGGAGATTTAATATGCGGAAATAAGTGCTTAAGATGATTACATAAAGGAAATTAAAGCCCCTACCTGAAATGGGTAGGGGGGCTTTTGTTAAGACTACCCGAAACGGGTAGTTTCTTTTTTTTATCTTCATGATAAAATTAGATACTTACTAATACAGTGACTCAATTTATACAACTTAAATTTATAGATTTTTTAAATAAATAAAACAGAGAGGGGTACTGCTTATGAATACAATATAAAAACAAGTGACTTATCAAAATTCGGTTTTCCAGAATAGAAAATAAATTAAAAAGATGAAGGAGGATATTTTTATGGGAAAAATACTATGGTTAAGGAAAAACAAATTTAGTAAATTTATTGCATTATCTTTAGCTCTATCTCTATTATTCACATTGTTTTTAAGCGTGTCGGTATCTGCTATGGTCGCTTTTGAAAGCAAAGTGCCAGATTTAAGAGGCGGATGGTATATGAATACTAATGGTTATAATGCTAGAATTGATATTAAAGTTCAGGATGGTACAGAATTTACGGGGGAAATGTATTTCGAAAATTTTACTATTCCGGACAAAATAGTAGGTTCGATTAATGGAGACACAGTTATATTTGATAGGATTTGTGACAGCAACTTACATCACCAATTGCATATACAGACACATGAAGGTAAGATAACTATTGATTCCAATAATAATGCCACTATGTCAGGAACATTTGTTCAATATGATTATATAGGAAGCTTTGATAATCAAACAGCCGGTCCTTACGATCCTTGTAATTGGAGTTTGATCAAAGACGATCCAATAACTAATTATTTCCCTGCTGTCATAGTACCGGTAGGGCCCGAACAGTCCAAGCCTACATCTACAATACCGTCCGGAATTATAGATTTAAGAGGCGGATGGAAAATGAATACTAATGGTTATAATGCTAGAATTAATATTAAAGTTCAGAATGGCACAGAATTTACAGGAGAAATGTATTGGGAGTACTTTACTATTCCGGACAAAATAGTAGGTTCAATTAATGGAGACACAGTTATATTTGATAGGATTTGTGACAGCAACTTACATCACCAATTGCATATACAGACACATGAAGGTAAGATAACTATTGATTCCAATAATAATGCCACTATGTCAGGAACATTTGTTCAATATGATTATATAGGAAGCTTTGATAATCAAACAGCCGGTCCTTACGATCCTTGTAATTGGAGTTTGATCAAAGACGATCCAATAACTAATTATTTCCCTGCTGTCACAGTACCGATAGGACCCGAACAGTCCAAGCCTACATCTACAATACCGTCGGGGATTATAGACATGAGAGGCATATGGGATACTAAGCATAATAGGGATGTGTATTCCGGTACGTTAAATGTACAAAATCAGGATGGCAATGAATTCACCGGAGAAATAAATATAGACGGCAGCAGTATTGAAAAACTTACAAAGGGTTCTATAGAAGGAAATGTAATGAAATTCACACGACAGTGGTCAGGCGGAGGCCTGTGGCAGGACTATGTAGGTACAATAACCATAGATGCCAGCGGTTATATAAGAGCAGAGGGAACTTTTACCCAAAGCGGAGGAAGCACCATATATGATTGGTGGGCGGTAAAGAGAGAACCATTGACTCATTTTACACCAACTATACCGGTACAACCTGTAGAACCAAAGGAACCGGAAGTACCATTTGTGCCGACGCCGGCATCAACAGATACAGGTGCGGAAGCTTTTGAATCGGGAACAAGACTTATGTGGCCCTCGGTACAAAATATACTTGGCTATAGACTATATAGGTCTGAAAATCAAGGACAATTAGGCATATCAGTAACGGATTTCTATATAACAAGTACATCCTATGCCGATGTAAATGTGAAACCCAGTACTACTTATTACTACTCAGTAAAACCCGTGTTGGCTGAAGCAGACCCTTTTAATGATATAGAAGAACAATTGGGAGATGTAATAGCGACCTTTGTAATAACCACGGGAAGTGAAATAATATACAAACCTGATTCAACTAAGCACTTTATCATGCTAAAGCTAGATAGCCCCTATATGAGCGTAGACGGAGAGAATAGAGAAGTAGACCCGGGGAGAGGCACATGCCCTATAATAATAGCGGGAAGAACAATG
>CAYXUX010000010.1:11192-29667 GCA_964468275.1 uncultured Clostridiaceae bacterium | reverse complement strand
TCAATTTTAAACATAAGACATCGCTGAAAACATTCTACAAAGGCTATAGTTTTGTCATGGAAGGATTTTATTATGCTCCTATTTTTTTATGTTTATGGAATCGATTACCGATAAACATGAAAAATAAAGATATGGCAAAAGGCTTAACAATATCTTCCATTGCCCTTTTAGAAAAGATATGATAAAATATAAAAAATATTGATAAGAGTAATTTAATAAGTAAATGGATTCTATATGCTATATACAAGAGGGTATATTTTAAATGCAATAGGGCTTAGGTGCAGAAATGGTCTGTATCTAAGCTTTATTATTTTCAAAAGGATTTTAAGGGTCTACGTGTAGCTATAACAAAATACTTTAAAATATAATTTTAAAATTCATTAAGAGAATGGATATAAGCGCATAGTATTTAATTAAAAAAGCAATAAAGTTTATATAGTATGTTAATCTATATATCTAACGGCTTTGAAAGGCAGTGGGGAATCGAATTAGTAGTATTTATTGTTTGAGAACTTAATAATTTAAAACCAATCTTGTAATTGAACAGAAGAAGAATCGTATAGTGTAGTATAATAGAGATAGTGATATGTCTTTACCGGAATTGACGTTATTCGTTTAATAAATAATAGAAAGTATCAAATTGAGGATGTGCTAGGTATGGGTTATATTATAGAAAAAAAGCGAATCGTCCAATAAAAAATGGATTTCTAACTACTTTTGATATTGCATTGAGATATGATATTCATTAAAATGATATTTAGATTAAGCTTAGAAAAATACTTGCCTCTTTGGAATAGACCATTCTGTATCTAATAAAGTATAACATTATTGAGTTTTCGAAAAGAAGGTAATGTAATGTATATTAATATAGACAGGAGGAGATATAATGCGAACTGCAATTGTAGTGGATGATGAACCTATTACTAGAATAGATATATCACAAATGCTTGAGGAGTTGGGGTTTAATGTTGTGGGAGATGCTGCAGATGGATTTGATGCCATTGAGCTTTGTAAGATAAAGAATCCGGATATCGTGCTAATGGATATAAAAATGCCAGTGTTTGATGGATTCCATGCTGCAGAAATAATAATTCGTGAAAAAATAGCGGGATGCGTTTTATTTCTTACTGCTTTTTGTGACAAAGATTTACTTAATCAGGCAAACCAAATTGGGATTACAGGATACTTAACAAAGCCAATAGAACAGAGGCTATTATTACCTGCGATTGAAGTTGCTATATCCCAGAGTAAACGACTTAAGGAAGCAAAAACTGAAATTGAGACAGTTAAAAGAAAACTTGAAGATAATCGTTTGATTGAAAGAGCTAAGGTTATATTAGCTAAGGAGAAGGGTATAATGGAAGCTGAGGCATATAGAGAGCTTCAAAAACTTGCAATGAATAAGCGTTGCAGTATTGCAGTGATTGCAGAAGCAGTTGTAATGAATAAATCCGAACGTGAAATAATTAACCGAGCTAAGAAAGCTTTGATGGAACAGGAAGGAATGAGTGAACCAGATGCTTATCGTTTGATAGTATCGAAGGCGAAAGAAAGGAAAGTTTCAAATATAAAATTTGCTCAGGAGATAATTTCCAAAGGAAACAAGTTATAGGTTTTGAATAGAAAGGTGGAATTGCAATTTTGCTAAGGGAACTTTGCGGGGCTCGAACCAACCTTATAAATGAGGATATTGAGTTATTAGAGTCAATTGAAGTAATTTTACCATATATCTCGGATATAACCACAGGTGATGTATTTATAGATGTTATGGATAAAAATCATGGTTATATGTTTGCCGTAGCACAATCAAAGCCAATAGGCGGCCTTTCTGTTTATAGAACAAATACTGTCGGTTTAGCCGTTCTTAGAGAAAATGAACCTGCGGTATATCATTCTTATGAGAATGGTATGCTGGTAAGGGATTTAAAGGGAATTACCCAAGAAAACAAGATAGTTAAACAAGATGTAGTACCTATTAAAAATGTGGCGAGTCAAACTATTGGGGTTTTAATTTGTGAAAAAGATATTAGTCGGAGTGTTCAGCAAGATAAAAAGTACCGTAAGTTGGCTAAAGACAAAGAAAATAGCAATGCATTGTTTAATGGAGATTATACGAGAGATAAATTAGGAAAAATAACTTTGCGGGAAATTCATCATAGAATTAAAAATAACTTACAGATGATAGCTAGTATTCTAAATATTCAATCCCGTTTAACTGATTCTATAGAAATGAAGCAGGCATTTAAGGAAAGTAGTGGCAGGGTATTAAGTATTGCATCAATCCATGATATTCTAACTAATACAGAAAATGACGAAATGATATACTTAAAGCCCCTTATTGAAAGAATAAGATATAATATGCAATCACTTGCTTTAAACAATAGTGCTGTGATAATTTCAATTATAGGTGATGATATTAAGGTTTCTTCAGACAAAGCAACTTCCATTGCATTGATAGTGAATGAATTGGTTACTAATGCACTTACGCATGGTTTCCCTGAAAATAAAAATAGCTTGCAGGGGCAGATAATTATTTCTATTAGCAAGGGACATTTGTTCTCTACTATTTCCGTAGAAGACAATGGTGTTGGATTTGACTTACTTGAGACTGAAAAGAATAGTTTAGGGCTACAGATTGTTTCATTAACAGTTCGTGACAAGCTAAATGGAAAACTAAGGTTTATTTCGAATGATAGTGGAACAAAAGTAATGTTTGATTTTAAAATATAAATAAATGTAAATTTAAAATAGGATTGTAAATAATTATAGTCTCACAATAAGGTGTGATAATTAGGCAAAAGGGCCGATACAGTATTGTTTATTTACTGTTTCGGCTTTTCTATTTTGAAGTGCATGTTGTATATCTGAGATGAAAGTTCCCTAGGGGCTTAGTCACCTACAAATCTGGTAAGAGTTGGAAGATTCCACATCGTAATGTGTGGAGGATAGAAAGTAATAGCGAAGGACGAAAGAATTGAAGAGCTTGAAACAAAATGGAAGTGGTATGGGTAATCTGATTGAAACAGGTGTAATGTTAGTTGAATAGGACAATAGATATACTGCTAAATTTAAGAAAGCGGGAGGATAATAATAAGCTTATAGATATACGATTTGAAATTTACTATAAAAAAAGTATACCTATATATAATATTAAAACAATATTTGCACTTGTAAATATCAGACAACAAGAATTATTAGAAAAAAAGTTTAAATGCATGGAATGACTTATATTAGGAAAGGAGATAGAAAATGGATTATTTAATTGGTGTTGATGTAGGAGGGACTTTTACTGATTTTACTACTTTTGATAAAAGAACGAAGACATTACTTCATTTTAAGGATAGATCTACGCCTGATGATCCATCTCGAGCTATTGTAGAAGGCATATTACATATGCTTGAAGTAAATGGTAAAGTACCTAGTGATATATCTTATCTGGCACATGGTACTACTGTGGCAACTAATGCACTAATAGAGAAGACAGGAGGAAAGGTAGGACTTATAACTACTAAGGGTTTTAAAGCAGTAATGGAAATTGGTGATCAAAAACGGCCTTCTCTTTACGATTTACGGCGAAGAAAACCGGATAAGTTAATAAAGTCGGGGTTAGAGTGTGAGATTGAAGAGCGTATTCTTTATGATGGCACTATTAAAGTAATGCTGAATGAAGATGAGGTTCGTTGCATAGCAAGATACTTAAAAAAGGAGGGTGTAGAGGCAATTGCAATATGTACACTTTTTTCTTTTATTAATCCTGTTCATGAGCAGCGCATCCGTAATATATTGTTGGAAGAATACCCTGAAGTGTATATTACGATTTCAAGTGAATTGATTCCCGAATTTCGTGAATACACAAGGATGAGCACCACTATTTTAAATGCTTATTTAGGTCCAATAATGAAAGAATATGTCGAACAATTTGAGGAATCTATTTCTACTGCTGGTATTAAGGCCATTCCATACATTACTCAGTCTAACGGTTCAGTTGTTTCTATTAATGAGACTATTGATTACCCAATAAGAACAGCAGTATCCGGTCCCAGTGCAGGTGTGGTAGGTGCTATGAATATTGGCAGAAAGTGCAAAATTGATCGTATTATTACCTTTGATATGGGTGGTACTAGTACAGATGTTAGTTTAATTGAAAATGGTAAAGTTAAGTTATCCATGGATCGCCAAATCGAAGGTTACCCTTGTCGCATACCAATGGTTGATATTGTCACTGTTGGTGCAGGTGGTGGCTCTATCGCATTTATTGATGAAGGCGGTGCAATGAAGGTTGGACCTCAAAGTGCCGGTGCTGTACCTGGTCCAGCTTGTTATATGAGGGGCGGTAAGAGCCCAACGGTAACAGATGGCAATATTATATTAGGGAAATTGAATCAAGAAAGAATTCTGGGTGGGCGTATGAAAATTGATTACGAATTAGCACGTTTTTCAATTGATAATTATATTTGTAAAAAATCCGGATTAAGCGTAGAAGATGCGGCGGCAGGCATCATCTCCGTGGCTAATTCTAATATGATCCACGCTATTCGTTTAATAACTGTTGAAAAAGGATATGATCCACGAGACTTTACTTTAATGGCTTATGGAGGAGCTGGACCACTTCATGCTTGTGAAATAGCATTGGAAATGGGTATATCTACAGTGCTGATCCCCGCCTCACCGGGTACAATGTGTTCATTAGGTTTATTAATGGCTGATATTCGTTTTGATGGTATTCGTTCCAGTATTATGTTGGCTAATAATATTAATTCAAAAAAAGCGAGCAAGATTTTTGATGAATTGTTAGAGGAAGGAAACTCCTTGTTAGACAAAGAATGTATTCCTTCGGGAAATCGTAATTTTGTATATATCATAGATTGTAGATACGACGGACAGAATTATGAAATACCAATTGAATTGGAAAAGTCACTAGATGAACAAGAATTATCTGGGTTAATAGATAAGTTTCATACCGAGCATGCTCGTCAATACGGGTACGCAAATTACGATATGGAGATTCAAATGGTTAACTATCGACTTAGTTCGTTTGGTATTATAACCAAGCCTGATTTAGAATATATAGAAAAAGGTAGTAATATACGATTACCATCACCTATAGAAGTTAGAAAGGTTCGTTTTGAAGGGTCTAATGGATACATTCCAGCTAATATTTATTTGCGTAAACAGATTGAACCAGGATGTCAAATTTTTGGTCCTGCTATCGTTGAACAAATGGATTCTACATCTGTAATACCTCCGCAGTGGGTTGGGCACGTAGATGGTTTCGGAAATATTATATTAAAACTGAAAGGATAGAATAATGATGGTTAAGAAAATTGATCCGATAACAACAGAAATAATTGGTAATCATTTATTATCGGTTGCTGAAGAAGTAGCTATAGCTATTGTAAAAAGTTCATACTCAAACAACATAAAGGAACGACGTGATTTATCAACTGCAGTATTTGATCCTGATGGAAATTTGATTGCACAAGCAGAATACGTAGCAATGCATCTGGGCTCTCTCATTTATACTATTAAGGCTATTTTTGAAAAGTTTCCGATTTCTGAAATTAATGATGGTGATGTATTTGCAGGTAATGATCCTTATGGTGGTGGTGGCTCTCATTTGCCTGATATCACTATTGCTACACCTGTGTTTAGTAATAATAAATTGATAGCATGGGTTGCTAACTGTGCCCATCATAGTGATATCGGTGGAAAAGTGCCAGGTTCTTTATGTTCTGATGCTATTGATATTTATCAAGAAGGGTTACGAATACCATTATTGAAGATATGTGAAGGTGGTAAACTTAACAAGGCAATTATTGATTTATTAATGATTAATAGTCGAATACCAAAAGAACGCTATGGTGATTTGATGGCTCAGATTGCGGGTAACAGTGTGGGGTATAACCGTATAATTGATGCATATAAAAACTGGGGTAATGTAATGATAGATTGTATGTATACATTGGAAGATTATACTGAAAGAAGATTGAGAGCTGGTATTAAAAAATTACCAGATGGTGAATATTATTATGAGGATTATATGGATCCAGCTGAATGCTTTGGCAACCTGCCTGGGAAAATTTGTGTAAGAGTGATAAAGAGAAATGATCATATGAGTTTTGATTTTACAGGTACAGTTAAACAAGTTAAAAGCCCTCTTAATATGACATATAATGCTTTAATAGCATGTGTATTTTATTCTGTTAAAACTATGATAGATCCAGAAGCTCCAACTAATGCTGGTATTAGCCGTACCTTTGATGTTGTAGCCGAGGAAGGTACGATTATTAATTGCAAAAGCCCTGCAGCAGTGGGACAAAGGATTGATACAGCACAGCGTGTAGTAGATGCTATCTTTGGCGCATTGGCACCCATAGTTGGTAACCGAGCACAGGCTGCTAGTAGTGGAACTTGTCATACCATAAGTTTTGCAGGGTATGATCCTATGAAAAAAGACCAGTATGTTTTATATTTAGAGGTTATTGCAGGTGGATTAGGTGCTTTTATGGATATGGACGGTCTTAATGGCGCACAAGCACATATGACTAACACATCTAATCTGCCAGTAGAAGCATTGGAAACTGAAATTCCTTTATTAAATGTGCATTCATATAGATTGTTAACTAACAGTGGGGGGGCAGGTAAGTATCGAGGAGGATTAGCTATAGAGCGAAAATATAAAATATTAGCTGATAATGTGGTATGTTCAATTCTTACAGATCGTCAAAAAATTCTCCCTTGGGGTTTGGACGGAGGATATCATGGTTTGGGAGGTACTAATACAGTACAACGTAGTGGAGAAGAGGAACGCAAATTGCCTGCACAAGTGAGTGGATTAATACTCAATAAGGGAGATTTTATCACTGTTACTCCACCTGGTGGAGGTGGATATGGAAATCCTTTCGAACGCAACATTGAAAGTGTTTTATCTGATGTTTTGGCGGGATATATTGACATGGAGGAGGCTGAAAAATATGGTGTAAAAATATCTATGAAAGAAGGGAGATATACTATAAATCAATCAGAAACTAAAAAAATACGTAATTTGCACATAAATAAAAAATGAAAGGGGTGAAAATTTGATAAAAAAGGAATCCAATTTATACAAAATTTCTTATAGTATTTACTGCACACAGGACAAGCTAAATGAAATATTGCTTAGTATATCTGCTGTTTTACTCTTTTTTATGAATTGTGCTATTATGTATCAGGTTATTGCACGATACTGTTTTAATTCACCAGTTGCAGGTCTCGAGGAATGGGAAGTTTTAATGATTATTTGGAGTACCGCCCTTGGTATGGTTGTTTGTTTACATACGAATGATCATGCTAAACTAGATTTGATATTGAACTATTGCCCACGTTGGGTACATGAAATAGTATATATATTAAATACTGTAGTTGTAATTATCATAGGGTATGTATTTATTTTTGGCGGTATTAAATCTTTTAAAATTCAGCTAAAACAGACTCCTCAAGGTATGATGTTATTTTCACGAGCTTGGTATTATTCTTTGCCAATGATAGTGATGGGAATTTTATTCATTATGTTTTCTGTAGGTAAGATATTGGGATATTTAGCCACTCGTGATAAATCAATTATGGATTCCGTTTCTGAAGCAGATATGGAGTACACAGTTAAAGATACAACGAAGGTAACCGAAAGGGGGAGTTGTTATGAATAGTATAGTAATTATTGCTTTTGTAATATTTCTATTTTTATTGCTTATTGAGATTCCCATTCCTTGGGCTGTACTTTCTGGTAGCGTATATTATGCTTTTGCTACCGGTGAAAACCTATTAATGTTTGTTCAAAAACTTACTAGTTCTTTTGCTGACCGTAATATGTTAGCTATTCCCTGTTTTCTTTTTGTTGGAATTATCATGGGTCGCATAGATCTTACAGAAAGATTATTTAATTTTGCACAAGCTTGGCTAGGGCATATCACTGGAGGGTTAGCACATGCTAATATCTGGGCTAGTGTTTTTTTTGCTGGCATGTCAGGATCGGCACTGGCAGATGCAGGTGGTTTGGGCGTTATTGAGGTTGAGGCAATGGATAGGGCAAATTATGACCGTAATTTTTCTGTTGCTATAACCGCTGCTTCTTCTACAATAGGCCCAATTATTCCTCCTAGTATTAATTTGCTAGTATGGGGGTATTTAGCAAGTGTATCTGCTGTTCCTCTTTTTATTGCAGGTGTAGTACCTGGTTTGCTAATGGCTTTTTCTTTAATGGCTATGAGTATTATTCTTATAAAAGTTTATGATATTCAAGCACCAAGAGTACCAAAATACACATTACGTAATCGAATTAAGGCCACATGGAGAGCGTTACCTGCAATGGGAGGTCCTGCTATTCTGTTTATAGGAATTCTTAGCGGAGCATTTACTCCATCTGAATGCGGTGTAGTAGCATCAGTCTATTGTATTATTGTTGGGTGCTATTTTCGAAAAGTTACACCTCGTTTGTTACTAGAAGTTTTTAAAGAAACTTCTATAGCTTCGGCTATGTGTTTTGGTTTATGTGCCGCAGGTAATGTTTTTAATTGGATGGTGATTACAACAGGTGCATTGGAAATTGTTACTGAGACAATTATGATATTAGAAAAACCTTGGGCTATTCTTTTAGTTCTTAATATGATCATGTTGTTTTTCGGTTGTTTTATGGGTTCAATGCAAGTTTTAATTCTTTTGTCACCGTTATTAATAAAAATTAGCGGTTTACTAGGTCTAAGTTTGATTCAAATAGGTGTTATGGCAGTATTAAATTTAGTTATCGGGGCTATTACACCACCTTTTGCACCTTGCCTTTATGTAACTTGCAAAGCTACCAATAGTTCGGTAAAAGGAGCAATGAAATACACATGCTTATTTGTAATACCTCTTTTTATCGTAACGCTGTTAGTTACCTATATTCCAGTATTAACCGAAGGGTTGCCACGCTTATTGAGGATGTTTATAAAATAGTTGTTTCCTTTTGCTATTATAGTATTAACTATATTAGAATAGAATAAAAAAATATTTTAGGAGGAGATTAGGGATGAAAAAATATTTGGTATTGGTACTATCGCTAGTTTTAATGTTTACTTTTACTGCTTGCAAATCAAGGGTGGAAAATACGAATGTATCGGATTCAGAAGATGGAGAAGCTGTGCGTGATATTATAAATATTAAATATTGCGTTACTGGTTCTGAAGAAAGCTATGCAGGAAAATATTCTAAGTATTTTGCTGACTTACTCAATGAGGAAATGGGTGATGTGCTTTATGTAGACTATTATCCTAATGAACAGCTAGGTTCGGGTACCGAACAATTAGAGAATTTGCAGGCAGATTTGCAACAGATGTATTCAGGTTCATTTGATATGGCTAGTCAGTATGCAAAGGATCTAAATGTTTTAACTATGGCTTACGCTTTTGAATCACAGGAACATTTAGATGCCTTTTTAAAATCTGATTTTTGCATGGACATTTGGAATAAGATGTATGAAAATGTAGGTATTAAGTTGATTAGTTGTGACATGAAGAGGTTGCCCCGTTGTTTTGTTTCTAAGAAGCCAATATACTCCAAGGCAGATATGAAAGGATTATTATGGAGAGTGCCGGACATAGATATTTACTATAACAATATCGAATTTATGGGTGCCACCCCAACTTATGTAGCTTGGTCTGAAGTTCCTTATGCTTTAATGCAGGGTACAGTAGATGCTTGTGAGACGACTTGTGAGTTTGTGTATCCTTCTTCACTACATACTGTAGCTTCTTATATATCTATTTCTGAATATGGTTTTGCTAGGGAAGCTATTTATTTAAATGCTCAGACATGGGAAAAGTTTTCTGAAGAAGAGAAGGATCGTTTTCTGAAATGTAGCGCAAAGGCAGCCGATTATTACAATAATATGGTTGGAGATGATTGGGAAAGTGATAGGGCCAAAATTATTGAAGAAGGTGGGGAAATAATAGAGAAGACACAAATGGATATAGATAGTTTTAAGGAAGGCCTTGAAGAATATGCTAAAGGCCTAGAAACTAAAGGAGTATGGGAAACTAAGGGATTATTTGATATAGTGCGTAATTTAGAATATTAAAACTATTCTAGAGCATGAAATGCTTTTAAAATATTAATTTTTAAAAAATCACCCAAAGGTGTAATAAGTATTAATTAGATATGTATTAATACTGTTTATCAAGGAGTTATTACACCTTAGGGAGATTTTGATAATATGAGCAACAGGGTATACATTTATAGAAAAGTACTCTTCATAAGAGTATTTGAAAATTAAGTACAGATAAATTGGACGCAGGAAATCTATGAGATATATCCTGATTGAATGAGTTTTTTTACATATAAAACTAGAATTAGCCATTGAAAAAGAATGATAAGAATTTCATTTTTATGAAATTAGGATTAAAAAAACATTTAATGTGAACCACATTATTTTATTTAAATGTTCTATAAAAACAATAAAAATACTAATCAGGAGTAAAGAAAATACTACTTGATTTAATGAGGAGAGTTGTATATGAGGTTTGACAGGAATGGTTTTCTGTTTCTTTCCGAAGCAGATATGCTTAAATGTGGAGTGCTTGATACAAAAAAGTGCTGTGAAATTATGGAAGAAGTATTTGAGTTGCTAAGTAATGGCGATTTTCGATTATCCGGTTATAATAACAGTAGCCATGGATGTATGGTTACATTTCCAAAAATTAGTCCCTTTGAACAAATGCCAAAAGATGGACCGGATCGACGTTTTGGAGCAATGCCTGCCTATTTGGGTGGTCGATTCCATTTAATCGGTTTAAAGTTTTATGGCTCGAATATTGCAAATAAAAATCTGGGATTGCCACGTTCTATTTTGATGACTTACTTAGCCGATGCTGATACCTCAGAACCTATTGCTTTATTATCTGCTAACCTTGCCAGTTCATGTCGGACGGGTTCTGTAACTGGTGTAGCTAGTAAATATTTAGCACGAGAAGGCGCAGAAAGCCTAGCAATAATTGGGTGTGGTGTCATTAATTATTCTTGTACTAGTGCTATTCTAAATAGTTTGAGTAGTATCAAAAGAATATACATTTTTGATATAAATAAAGAAAATGCAGTTAAATTCAAAAAGGATCTCTTTTCTGAGTTTCCATTAGAATATATAATTTGTGACAGTTTAGAAAATTGTTTAATTAATGCAGATGTAATTAGTCTTGCAGCTTCTGGTAAGGAACCAGTAGTTATATCTGAAAGAATGCTTAAGCCTGGTAGTTTACTCACTGTAACTGGTGATTTTAGTAGTAGTTCAGAATTCTTTCAGAATATATCTATTGTTTTCGATTATTGGCCAATGCATAAGGAATGGCATGAAGAAATTCTAAACTCGGGTGGTTATGAAAATTCTCCTGATTATATTAATTCCCGCACGATTTTAAGAGAGTACAATAATGGTAAACTTAAAGAGAAGGATTTTCATAGCTTGGGTGATATTATATGTAATAAACATTGTGCACGTAATAGTAATGAAGAAAAGGTATTATTTATGGCTGGTGGTATACCTTTAGAAGATATTGCATGGGGGTATGCATGTTACGAGGAAGCGGTTAGAATGGAACTAGGAAAGAGATTAGCTATCTGGGATAAACCACATTTGTTATAATTTATTGTAATATGAATCAATAATAAAATGAAATCACAAATAGTATAAAGGATAATACAAAGATAAAATAGAATGAAATAAACTGTATCTATATTTACAAATTTCCTGTTTTAATCACACCTATACTTTTTGTTTATTAGCTTTAGTAGTATAGATACCATTTTCGAGTTTTACAACGAATATGTATAAAATATTTATACTAAATACACTAATACAAATTGCTTTATTCTGTTTTTGAGACTTAATAAAGTAGATGACTTGGAATATGTTAGATAAACACTAGTAATATCAATCGTGGTTATACTGTAAATTTCAATTCAATAGGAAATTTGCTTAAAAAAGTTTTTATAAATCTCCAGTGTATTCCTTGAGTTGAAGAGAGTTGATTTCCAATAAGCAATCTAACACTTTGCTGAGAAATAATAGAATAAAGGTTACTTAAAGATGCGCTGGTATACTGTCATTTAAAATTATTTGCTTAATAATTGCAAACAACTGTTTATATTATTGATTCTAAGAATATTAGCAAAGGACATTTATTTTCTACTATTTCTGTAGAGGACAATGGCGTTGGATTTAACATCCACGAGACTGATAAAAATAGTCTGGGATTGCAAATTGTTTCTTTGACAGTTCGTGATAAATTAAGTGGAGAGCTTAGATTTTCTTCAAATAATGATGGAACGAAGGTGATGTTTGATTTTCAATCATAAATGAATTAAGATTAATAAAAATGGATTGTAAATAGTTTTAATTTCACAATAGGGTGTGATGATTAGGCAAAAGGGCCGATACAGTATTATTTATATACTGTTTCGGTTTTTTTATTTTTTGTTTGATTTATATAAAGATAATAAGATTTTTAAACGAAGGAAAGTAACTAAAATTGAATACAGAAGAAAACAGGGGTGAAGAAGCTATGCAATATGTTTTATCAATTGATCAAGGAACTACCGGAACAAAGACTATATTATTCGATGAAGATTTGAATAGTATTTGTAATAGCTATTTTGAACATAAACAGATTTTTCCAAAGGCTGGTTGGGTAGAACACAATCCTGATGAAATAATAAGAAATTGTCTTATTACTGTTCGTGATGTTCTAAAAAAAGCTAAGAATTATGGAATCAATTTTTCTGATATTAAAGCAGTTGGTATTGCAAACCAAGGGGAGACAGTAGTTGTATGGGATAAAGATACAGGAAGGCCAGTATATAATGCAATAGTATGGCAATGTAGGCGGACAGCAGATATGGTAGAACAGTTGAGGAAACAACGAGGTATTACAGAATTAATTCGAAAAAGAACAGGTCTTACTTTAGATTCTTACTTTTCTGCATCTAAAATTCAATGGATTATTGAAAATGTAGAAGGTGTGCGTGAAAGATTGGCACAAGGAAAAATTATCGTAGGAACTTTAGATTCTTGGATTATTTGGAATTTAACGGGTGGGAAACAACATGTTACGGATCCGTCTACTGCCTGTAGAACAATGCTTTATAATATTAATAAATTTGATTGGGATTGTGAAATTATGAAACTATTTGGTTTGTCTCGTGAAATTTTTCCTCGGATATTACCTACCAGTGGATATTTCGGACATACAGATAAAAACATTTTTTTCGATCTTTCTATCCCCATAACCAGTTCCGTTGTAGATCAATCTGGAGCATTGTTTGGGCATGGTTGTTTTTCAAAAGGTATGACCAAATGTACTTATGGGACAGGTTGCTTTATTCAAATGAATATAGGGGACAAACCGATTATTAATGAGGATGGAATTTTAACTTCTGTTGCTTGGCAAATTGATAACCATGTAAATTATGTATTAGATGGTGGTATTTATATTGCCGGAGCTGCACTTAAATGGCTTCGTGATCAGCTTAAAATAATTACTAGCTACAGAGAGGCTGATGAGATGGCAGGGCGCATCAAGGATACTGACGATGTGTTTTTTGTTCCGGCTTTTTGTGGGTTAGCTGCGCCAATTTGGGATCAGTATGCACGGGGTACCATTATAGGGATAAATCTGAAGACAACTAGAGAGCATATCGTCCGTTCAACTTTAGAATCTATTGCATATCAGGTAAAAAATGTAGTAGATGTAATGGAGGATTGTAGTCAGCAAAGGATAAGTAGGTTACAGGTAGATGGAGGTGTAAGTAAAAGCGAATTCTTAATGCAATTTCAAGCAGATTTACTTGGTGTATCTGTAACTAAAGCAAAAAATGCAGATGTGACAGCTATGGGAGCGGCATTATTAGCAGGTATTGCTATTGGTATATGGAATGACATTGATGAGATCAAGAGTAAATTAAGATACGAAAAAGACTTTATTCCCCAAATGGATAATGAACGGCGCACATATCTTATGAGTAGTTGGAATGAAGCAGTTAGTCGCTCAAAAAATTGGTCTAATAGATTAATTAATCAATAAAAAGAGGAGTGAATTATAATGGAAAAACTTAAACTTTTTAGCCCAGGTCCTGTTATGGTTAGGGAGGATGTTCGTAATACCTTGCTCCATTATGATATTTGCCATAGGAGTGCAGAGTTTGAAAGGATGTTTATAGATACCCAAGAAAAGATTAAGCAGCTGTTTAACGCAGATGATACGTATTACTCTGTTATTGTATCGGGTTCAGGTACTTCTGCGAATGAAGCTGTACTTTCATCTGTTCCTAAGGAAGGAGAAGCGGTACTGCTTATAAAAAATGGTGTTTTTGGGGAAAGATTAGAAGAAATTATAGATAAATATAGTATTCCCAAAATTGTAGCATCTTTTGAATGGGCAGATTATCCTGATATTGAGGAAATTGAGAGTCTTATAAAAAGGAATCCGGAAATTGCTTTGGTGGCAATGGTTTTTCACGAAACTTCAACTGGTATGATAAATCCGGTGCGTGAAGTAGGGGAATTATGTGTAAAATATAATAAAAAATATTTTGTTGATTCAATATCTGCAGCCGGAGGTGAATTTATTGACGTGGTTATGAATAATATTGATTTTACTACTTCTGTTGGCGGTAAGTGTGTAGGTGCATTTCCGGGAGCTGCTTATATCTGTGCTAAAGAATCATATTTAAGGGAATTAACATTTGATCAATGTAAAAATGTTTATCTAAATCTTTATAAGCATTATCAATCTGCTGTTACTACAAGTCAAACTCCGAACACCCCCAATTTAACATTATTTTGGCCACTTAATAAAGCGATTAGTAATATACTCGAACAAGGTCTAGAAGAGTATATTGACGAGCATAGAAGGTATGCCGCTATAATACGTGAAGGAATAAAAAATCTTGGATTGAAAATGCTGCTTAATGATTTTATGTCTAACACTGTTACTTCAGTGTTTTTGCCTAAAGGAATTGATGTGCATAAGTTTCTTGATAATATGAAAAATCGCGGATATGAATTATATATTGGTAAAGGTAAGTATGAAAAAATGGGAATGTTTCAAATCGCGAATATGGGAAATATTAGTGAAAAGGATTGTTATGAATTACTAACTCAATTAGAAATTTGTCTTGAAAAAATGTGTATTGATAAATAGAACAAAAAACTTCATTTAGATATTTGTTGTAATACAGCATATTAGGCATAATGATATAGATTGGATTTATACATATAAAAATATCATAAAAAAGGATAGAAAACAAAAGTAATAAAAATTGACTTTCAATTACTAAAAAACAAGGAGAAAAAGCAAATGAAAAAATATGTATATAGTTTTAAAGAAGGAAGTGCTGAAATGAAAGATTTGCTGGGAGGCAAAGGAGCTAACCTAGCAGAAATGAACAATATAGGACTTCCTGTACCCTATGGATTTACCATAACAACAGAAGCCTGTAACAAATACTATGAAAAAGGAAACAAGCTATGGGAAAGCTTAAAAATAGAAATTGATGAAAAGATAAAAGAATTGGAAGAAGTAAGCGGTAAAAAATTAGGAAGCAAGACCAATCCCTTACTTGTATCAGTACGTTCCGGAGCTAAATTTTCTATGCCGGGAATGATGGATACAGTATTGAATTTGGGCTTGAATAATGAAACCGTAGACGCGCTAAGCAAAAGCACAAACAATGAAAGCTTTGCCTATGACAGCTACAGAAGACTTATACAAATGTTTGGCGATGTAGTAATGAACATAGAAAAAAGAAAATTTGATGAAATATACGAAAGAATAACAAAAAAGAATAACAAAAAAGAAGATGTAGAAATAGAAGGGTCAGATTTAAAAGAAATAGTAATAGAATTTAAAAAACTATATAAAAAGGAAACCGGCAATGAATTTCCTGTGGATCCAAAAGAACAACTTTTACTTGCAACCAAGGCAGTGTTTAACTCTTGGAATACAGAAAGAGCAATAATATACAGACGAATGAATAACATATCAGACAAACTTGGTACAGCTGTTAACATACAAGCTATGGTGTTCGGAAACCTAGGAGAAGACTGCGGCACAGGAGTGGCATTTACACGAAATCCGGCAACGGGAGAAAAAAAACTATACGGTGAATTTCTAATAAATGCACAAGGAGAAGACGTAGTAGCAGGAATAAGAACACCCATTAATATAGAGAAATTAAAAGAAATAAATATAGACATCTATAAACAATTTGCACAATATGCCGAACTATTAGAAAATCACTATAAAGACATGCAAGACATAGAATTTACAATAGAGAAAAATAAACTATACATCTTGCAGACCAGAAATGGGAAAAGGACTACAGCAGCAGCATTAAAAATAGCGGTTGAAATGGTATCGGAAGATAAAATAAAAAAACAAGAAGCCCTGATGCGAATAGAAGCTTCCCAATTGGACCAACTATTACACCCGACATTCGATGATAACCTGTTAAAACAAACAAAAGCAATAGCCAAAGGCTTACCGGCATCCCCCGGGGCCTCAAGTGGCAAAGTGTACTTTACCGCAGCCGATGTAGTAGAAGCCTCAAAGATGGGGGAAAAAGTAATACTGGTGAGACAAGAAACATCCCCGGAAGACATAGAAGGAATGATAAAAGCTAAAGGAATACTAACATCCAGAGGAGGAATGACCTCCCATGCCGCTGTGGTAGCCAGAGGAATGGGTAAATGCTGTGTAGCAGGCTGTGAAACAATAAAAGTAAATGAAACCTTAAGGCACTTTTCAATAGACGGGAAAACATATAAAGAAGGCAGCTATATATCAATAGACGGAAGCACCGGAAATATATACGAAGGAATAATACCAACTATAGAACCAAAGATAAGCGAAGAATTCAGCATATTTATGACATGGGCTGACGAAACTAGAAAACTAAAAATAAGGGCCAATGCAGACACACCGAAGGATGCAACAAAAGCATTAGAATTGGGGGCAGAAGGAATAGGCTTATGTAGGACGGAACACATGTTTTTCCAAGAAGAAAGGATACCTGCAGTAAGAGAAATGATACTTGCGGAAAATGCAGAACAAAGAAAAGCGGCACTGGAAAAAATATTGCCCATGCAAAAAGAAGACTTTATCGGAATATACAAAGCAATGGGAGAAAGACCTATAACCATAAGATTACTAGATCCACCATTGCATGAATTTTTACCTACAGATGAAAAAAGCTTAAAAAATCTATCAAAAGAAATGAAAATAGAATATGACAAATTAAAGATAAGAGTTGAAGACCTAAAAGAAATGAACCCAATGCTGGGGCATAGGGGCTGTCGATTAGCCATAACATATACCGAAATAGCAGAAATGCAAACCAAAGCTATAATAGAAGCAGCAATACAAATTAAAAAAGAAGATGGAATAGAAGTAAACCCGGAAATAATGATACCATTAATCGGCCTACCTGAAGAACTAACATATATAAAGGACATCGTTACAAAAGTAGCTGATAAATTGATAAAAGAATCAGGAACAAATTTGGAATATCTATTCGGGACTATGATTGAAATACCAAGAGCATGTATAGTTGCAGATGATATAGCTAAAGATGCAGAATTTTTCTCCTTTGGCACAAACGACTTAACCCAGATGACCTATGGATTTTCCAGAGATGATGCCGGAAAAATAATAGAAGAGTATTTAGATAAGAAAATATTTGAAAAAGATCCTTTCCAATCAATAGATCAAAAAGGTGTAGGAGCTCTTATGAAAATGGCAATTGAACGAGGAAAGCAACAAAGACCTGATATAAGCCTTGGTATTTGCGGTGAGCATGGAGGGGAACCGGCTTCAATTGAATTTTGTCATGAAATAGGATTAGATTATGTATCCTGCTCTCCTTTTAGAGTACCGGTCGCAAGGTTAGCCGCTGCACAAGCTGTTTTTAAGGATGACTGTAAAGAATATTAAAAATATAACATTATTAAAAGAGCTATAGTAAGATAATGGACTTGCTTATTATTTGAGCCATAGCTCTTTTGTTCATTTTAATAGATATATATTATAACTTCTTAAATATAGATAGAATAGTTTTGAGATAACAAGGCTGCCTATCAGAAATAGTTAAGGTATGAACGGTAACACTATTGAAAAATTTGTTTTACTAGCAGCCGATTATATAATTTAATATAAAGTATTTTATGTTATAATATTTAAGGTATTTTGTTTTTTAACATTGATTAAAAAACGTTTAGGAGGAATGGAATATGACTAGAACTGTCGGAGTGGTTGCAAGAGGCGTAAGAACTCCTATTATAAAACAAGGCGATGATTTGGCAGGAATAATTGTGGATTCACTTTGCCATTCTATGGAGATGGAGCCTTTAAAGATCCTCAAGGAAACATTTGGGAGTTAGCTGATCCGGTTGTTTCGCCGGGCTTTACTGATGGAC
>CAYXUX010000010.1:1508-11092 GCA_964468275.1 uncultured Clostridiaceae bacterium | reverse complement strand
GGAAACATTTGGGAGTTAGCTGATCCGGTTGTTTCGCCGGGCTTTACTGATGGACTTAGGGGCATGCCAAATGAAGTTAAACTTAAATATATTGCCGATAATGAATTAAAAGATTTTAATAATATAGATGTAGTAAAAGAGATGATTAGAAAGCTAAAGGATAGTGATTATAATAAAAATGGAGAAAGGGAATCTATAGGGACAACTCCAAGACAAATAACAGATTTGTTAGGGAGTTTATTTGATTTGGTTAGTGGTAGTGGAGATAAAGGAACTCCAATTGTTTTAGTACAAGGTTATTTTGATAATTATGCTTCAGAATAAATATTAAAGGTTAAAAAGGAAAAGGTGGCACTAGACAATAGTAGTGATTTATCGTTGTTAAAAAAAGCTACAATCAGTTTTTTTATTATATTATTGTTCGGAATTAGATTGTTTTATTTATTATAGCCGATTCCGAATATAAATGAATATTAAATCTATCTTCTTCCTTTGCTAGGATAGAAGTGGAAGGCTACGCCGAATGTTTAATATGTCCCCTTAAGAATTGGAGAATTTTTTTAAAGAACGAAAGAATAAATTTGCTGATAAGGTATTTGACGGAAACATTGAGACATTGGAAAACCATAGTTCTAACAAAACAAGCGAAAAAACTGAGTAAATCAAAGTAAAAATCTTCTAAGTAACATTTACTTTTTGCTGCCGTATGATGAATATATAAAATTCATTTGGAGGTAGTAGAGTGGATAGAATAAGAGAAGATAAACTAACATTTGATTATATTGTAGTTGGCACCGGTCCTGCCGGTGCTGTTATTTCTAAAAGACTTACAGATGATAAGCAGACATCATTACTTGCAATAGAAGCAGGTGACAACAATAGTCAAGAATGTCCTATCAGGAATTCTCTTTTTGCACCGCCTTTTATTCTGAGGGATAATTTTTCCCCCCAGTATTATTGGCTTGGAAACGGAATTCCCCAAAGATATGTTGATAATCGCACATTTAGATGGGCAGGTGGTCGGACTTTAGGAGGGACATCTTCAGTTAATAATGAACAATATGTCAGACCTTCACAAGCCAATATGAAACAATGGGAGAACTCCTTAGGCAAGCTTTGGTCACCTGAAAGAGAGACGGCGTTATTTAAAGGTCTTGAAAAATATAACGGAAGAACCAATAATCCAAATGCACGGGGATTCAATGGCAGACTAGATATCAGACAGACTCCGGTACGTCCCACAGATATGGTTGAAAAACTTGTTTTAGCAATGGAAGAGGCAACGGGGCTTAAAAGAATATTAGACTATAATGATCCGAATACACCTATCGGGCCCTTTACCAGATGGCAGCTTTACCAGATGCCAAACGGTATTAGAGAAAGCTCAGACACTGCATTTTTATCTTCGGATATAATGACTGGTGACGGTAGGGGTGTTGGCGGCAGAAAACTAATTGTACTTTTTAAGTCAACAGCATTACGCATAATTTTTGAAAAAGGAAACCATGCCGTGGGTGTTGAATATTTGAATGAAGGAAAATGCACATGTGCATATGCACGTAAAAAAATCATTATATCCGCAGGGATTAACAGCCCTCAATTATTGATGCTTTCCGGCATCGGCTCATCAACGGTTCTTAATAAGGCTAGAATCCCTGTTATTTATCATAATCCCAATGTAGGTGAGAACCTTACTACCCATGCCCTTAATACCGTCACATTTACAACTAATCCTAGGGATAAAGCACTGCCGGATAATGATCCGTTTGCACTATATCCAAGCGGAGCTTTTTTACCGGACCCAACCCCGGGTTCTGATAAAAAGAGACGCGGTGTGCAAATAATCGGATTAGCAGGTTCCAATAACACATTAAACATAGGTTTTTACCTTACTGAGCCAAAAGCTAAAGGTTCTGTTATAATCCAAAATAACGATCCATTGAAATTTGTTTTAGCAAATGAAGGCTATTTAAATAATCCGGATGATATGAGAGCTATGAAGTATGTTTATAGAATATATATCAAAAATATCGCATCTGCACTTTCAAAAATAGATTCAAATTATCGTCTAATAACACCGACAATGGAAACAATAAATAATGACCAAAAGCTCGAAGCATATATAAAAGATAATTTGGGAGCAACAAATCATATACAAGGAACACTCCGAATGGCACCAAGTGAAAGAAATGGGGTAGTGGATGCAACAGGACATGTTTATGGTGTAAGAAACTTGATTGTTGCAGATGATTCTATTGCACCTTTTGTTTCAGATGGAAATACTTCGGCACCGTCATTCTATATAGGCGCAAATATAGCAGATCAATTATTGAATCCGGCTCCAAGATCTTCTTAAGTTTTGCAATTAAAAAACCCTAAGGAACTTAATTTCCTAAGGGTTTTTTTATAATTCACCTATCAAATAATAGCCCCTTTTTTGTAATTAAAGCTCTTTATTTTAATACTATAACATTGTTGTAGAAAAAAGTTTTAAGGGAATTCTATAATGAGCAATACTTATACAAAGTTACGGTATTGATAAAAACTTTATCAGAAAGGAGAAATACATGGATAAAAAGAATATGCAAAATCTTATAAAATACTTTAGCATATTATCCTTGATAAGCCTTTTGGTCGGCTCTTGTACCATATCTTCTTTGGTCGGGGAAAAAGATAACATAGCAAAGCCAAAAAAGGATATTAACGAAGAACTTTATAAAAAGATAAATGAATATGGAGAACAGCACAGAGTAGAACCCATTAATGCAAATGTTGACAAAGTATGGAAGGCAATTCCCGGATATAATGGCAAAGAGGTGGATGTTGAGGCTAGTTATAAGAATATGGAGAAGGATGGAGAATTTGACGAGACTAAAGTAGTGTATAAAGAGTTATCACCTGAGATTCATTTGGATGATTTAGGTCCCGAGCCAATTTATAAGGGAAATCCTCAAAAACCTATGGCGGTATTTTTAATAAATGTGGCGTGGGGTAATGAGTTCATTCCAAAAATCCTTAATACTCTAGATAATAATGATATAAAAGCAACATTCTTTTTTGACGGCAGTTGGGTAAAAAAGAACCCGGATATAGCAAAATCAATTTACGAATCCGGTCATGAAATCGGAAACCATGCTTATAGCCATCCTGATCTTAAACAATATTCCAAAGAAAAGACAATTGAAGAATTAGTAAAGACCAACAGTATTATAGAAGAAACTATTAATACTAAGCCAAAGTGGTTTGCACCTCCCAGCGGAAGTTATAGCAATATAACCGTCAAGGTGGCTGAGGAATTGGGAATGAAGACTATTTTATGGACAGTGGATACTATTGATTGGAAGAACCCGGATACTCAAAGTATGATTACAAAAGTTATAGATGAAGTGGGAAATGGCTCTATGATACTTATGCATCCAACAAAACCTACGGCAGAGGGGTTGGGTACCATAATATCAGAAATTAAAAAGAAAGGGCTACAACTTGGAACTGTAAGCGATCTCATGGATGAAAAGCGGATTGATTAAAATGTCCGATAAAAGAAGGAACATAGGGAAATTTGTAGAAATTAAAGATATAAGTGCATTGTATGAATATTAACAAAATAAGACGTAAATTGCTGTGTGGATAAGCAAATAAATATAGTAATATAAGGGGTGATGGATTTTCTAATATTCTAAAAAATGACGTATAAAAAAGTGCAATATCGCTTAATGGGAATGTATTTAAAAGTATTAAATCACTAAGGGGGTAAAGGTGTGGATAGCAGATTTATGAAATTATTATTTCCACAATGGCAAGGCTCAGGTAATAATAAGGATTTATATAATGGAGTAAAATTGATAAAAGAACATCTGCTAAAGGATCAGACTTTTAAAGAAATACAGGTAAGTTTAGATGAAAAGCTCATAGAAAAAAATAATATCATAGGATACGACTATATTTACAATCAGTTGGCGGAGACAATAGAAGTCTTAAAAAAAGAAAAACCTGAAAAGATATTTCTTATTGGCGGAGATTGCGGAACAGAGCTTGCGCCTGTAACATATTTGAATAAAAAACTGGACGGAGATTTAAATGTATTATGGTTGGATGCACATGGAGATTTAAATACTCCAAAGAGTTCCCCAAGCAAAGCTTTTCATGGTATGCCTCTCAGGACAATATTGGGGGAAGGGGATCCTTCAATATTGGACTTGTGCTTTTCAAAACTATCTCCAAAGCAAGTATCTTTAGTGGGGGGACGGGATTTCGACAGGCCGGAAATTGATTATATACGAAATCATAATATGGAGAACCTACCAATAGATAAGATTAAAAAAGGTGACGTGGATTTAAATTTTATAAAAGAAAAGGGGTACAATAATATTTATATCCATTTAGACCTTGATGTTTTGGATCCTGAATCTTTTCCTCATGTTATGCTTCCGGTTTCGGACGGTTTTGATTTTCAATCGTTATTAAGGTTTATAAATGATTTAAAAAATATTTATAATGTTGTGGGATACAGCATTCAGGAATTTTCTCCTCTTGATAGCGACAGCGTAAAATTATTAAAGGAATTAGTGGATTACGGTTTAAATATTGGCTGATTAGGTCAAGATGATAAAGATAAGAGGTAGTGCATATTCCTACCTCTTATCTTTATTTGTCATATATTCAGTCGTTCTAATTCTTTTTTGCCAGTAAGCAGGATTTCTTTCATTTTTAAAGCAGACTCTTCAACCTTTTTTTCCAATATGGCCTGATACAGACGTTCATGTCGCGATAAAGAGTTTCGTCTAAAATCTTTAGTTTCAAAATACATCTTAATAAGGTTTTTACACACAGGCTCAAAGGATTTAAAAATCATGGCAAAAACAATATTCCCTGAAGCAATTGTTATCCTGTGATGAAAGGTATAGTTAAAATCAACAAATTCATTGATATCAGATAAATCACTTTTCTCTATATCCTCTAAAAGAGATTCCATAGTATTCAAATCTTCTTGGGTTCTGTTGATTGCAGCCAATTTTGCACTTTCTATTTCGATAAGCATTCTTGTATCTATCATATCGTTAAGCAGCTTCATATTGAGCTTGCCTTTATTATAGTTCATTATGGAAGATAGCATTTGGGGTGTTCCTTCAACTTCAAAGTCAAGAACTACAGTTCCTTTCCTTGGCCTGATATCAACAAAGCCCTTAGAGGCCAGATCCATAAGACCGGCATTGACAATGCTGCGGCTAATACCCATTTGTGATGCAATATCTCGCTCAGCCGGAAGTCTGTCACCGGGTTTAAAGATACCGGATATTATTTTGGCTTCCATTTCTTTTATGAAAAGTTCTTTAAGACTTTCTGCTTTTAGCTTTTGTAGGTTGTTTTCCATGATTACCTCGCTCTCGGTACTATTATTTCCAAATCACTTAAAGGAAAAGAGCTACAGGGGTGAATATACCCGTATTCTTTATCCGCCAATCGTCTGCCGTCATCTGTATCGGTTATATAAACATCACCTTTGATTAAAAGAGATCTGCAAAAACCGCATGAACCACTTCTGCATATGGATGGAGGATTCATACCGGCTCTTTCCATAGCAACTAAAACGGATTCCTTGGCTGATGCGGTTATGCTCTGTTTATTTCCGCCCATATGGACGATAATCTGATAATTTTCCTTAGTTTTACCCCTAGGATATTCCTCCACCTGATTGATATCCTTTATTTCGCCGAAGGTTTCCCATCTTATAAATTTTCTTCTTAAATTAAGGGCTTGCAATTCTTTATGCAAAAACTTATACATAACTTGAGGCCCGCATATAAAAACAGTCGTGTCTTTAGGATTAACATATTTTTTTATTAAATCGCAGGTAAGAAAGCCGTTTTCAAAATCTTCGGCCTTTTCCTCGCTTAATACATGAATTATTTTGATTTTACCTTCCGATTCTTTGGCTAATTCGTCCAATTCCTTATGAAAGATTATATCATTTATTGTATTACTACCATAAAAAAGGGTCAACTCAATATCCGATGTACCGTCAATAATACTTTTAGCAATTGATTTAAAAGGGGTTATACCGCAACCACCGGCTAAACCTATTACTTTTTTGGAGTCACGGAGTTTTTCATAATAAAAATGTCCTTGAGGATCGCTGCATTTTACCTCGGTTCCGATTTGCCAATTATTAAAGATATGATTGGAAACATATCCGCCGTTAGTTTTTTCTATTGTAATTTCATAAAAGCCGCTTAATGCTTCTTTGGGAGAAGAAGATATGGAGTAAGGCCTAGTAACAACGGTATCTTCAATATTAAAGGTAAAACTCAAATATTGTCCCGGACGAAACTGGGCAAGATCAAAAGTACCGGAATTCTTGTCAGGAATCAATCTGTAGGTTTTTGCTTTTTCAGTATTTTCAATAATCTCAGAAACAGATAGATACTGGTAATCCGGATGTAGTCTGTTTGCCAGTGCATTAACCGGAGGGGTTTCGTTAATTGGCTCTGCGGATGCACCGGCTATCCTATTTTTGCGGCCGGGAATCAATTTTTTAAATTCCAATAAGTCTAAAAAACCAAATGGTTTAATATTTATATCTACTTTATTTTTACTCATTCTTTATTCACCTCCAAAAACCTCTTATAAGTCAGCAAAGCAGCCATTTCTCCTGACATCAATGAGCTGGAGTAACCATGACAGCGAACTGCAAAGCCTCCTGAAAACTGTAGGCCTTCTATGTAGTTTTCGTCGTTCATGCACATAAGCCTGGGCAAAATGGAGTCCCACGGTCCCGGTTCATAACCATAGACGCTTCCGTTAAAGGCTTTCGTGTAATGGGCAAAGGTTGATGGTGTGGCAATCTCTATTTCTTCGATAGAGTCTCTGATATTGACATTTAGGGCTTTTTCAAATTCATCTATCATATCGTCTGCCAATTTACTTTTTAAATCAAAATAGTCTTCAGGTTTTACATCCGCCCAGCATTCTCCTCTATAAAGTGTTGTAAATGACATTATAGACGTGCCGGGAGGTGAACAATCGGGAATTGCATTATTCAGGCAAATAGTTGCTTGCCCCATGGGTCTGCTAAGAACGGAAAAATCATCATAGATATCATTTGTATCCGGAATACTGTAAACAAAATAACCATATTCATTGAGACCAAGTTCTTCAAAGGTCTTATCCAAGCCGAGATACACAACAAAAGCTGAAAAACCCACTTTTCTTGCATTGCAGGTTTTATAAGCCATATCCGGCACTTCGGTTTTTGGATATATTAGTTGATTATAAACAAGGTGAGGGCTCGCATTTGATACTACATGGTTTGTTTTTATCTTGTCACCTTGGGACGTTTCTACTCCTACTACCTGACCGTTTTCTACCAGTATTTTTTCTGCTTTTGTATTGTATTCTATATGTCCTCCAAGCTCACGGATTTTCATGTCTAAGGCGCAAGTGTAGCCATGAGATCTGTGCTTCGGTAAATAAGCTCCTTTAGTTATATACTTATAAAGCATGGCGGCAAATAAAGTGAAGCTCATTCCTTTGGTACCCATTCCCAGATAACACCAATAGGCTGTTACAATTTTTTGAGCTAAATAAGGCATTTTTAATGAATCAAGTACTTGTTGAAGTGAATAAGGAGCTGTTTTAAGAAAATTAGAATATTTATCTGTCAATACCTTTTTGTCGGCATTGCCTTTTGATTCGGCAATGTAATTAAGAGCATCTACAACTTCTCCGCAAAGATACACAAACCTTCTGACAGAATGAGACGAGCCGGGTACATATTCCTCGATTTTTCCTATATACTCTTCCACTCCGAAAGGTACATTGATGTCCAGTCTGCCGCCGATTTCATTGGGTATAACGAGACGATATGCTTCGGGAACTCGAATCCATTCGGTATCTATCCCGATTCTGTCTTCTAAAAGTGCCCTTAAATTGCCTTTGTCTTCAGAAGGTCCGAAATCGGAGATCTCATGCAATGATGGTTCAAATTCGAAGCGGCCTCTTACAAAACTTGTAGCAAAACCTCCCGGGAGGTTGTGTTGCTCTAAAAGCAAAGTTTTGAGGCCTTTACCTGCAAGGGTAGCGGCTGCCGTCAAACCGCCATTGCCTGCACCGATAACTACAGCATCGTATTCTTTGGCAAGGATGTTTTGAGACATAATCATTCCCCCTTTTATAATTCTATCAGTGGTACAACCACCAACCATGATTATTTTACCACATTATTACACAAGTGGCAATAGAGGAATAGTTGGGTCAATTGTTTGAAGGAAGTGAGTTTTGCGCAACCCGCAACGTCATCCTGAGCGATAGCGAAGGATCTTTATGCTTCAATGGAAAACTGCTGTACCGAAGGATTACAGATCGCCTACGGCAATCATAGCAAATATAATGAGCTGTTTATCACAAATAGTTAAGGTATAGATAGTAACGATAAGGTCATATTAAATTTAAAAAATATGTTCTAATATTGCTTTAAAAGTGCTAAAATGTATTAAACTATCAGAAAATATAAAACCTAAAGGTTAACTGCGGACAAGCAACCCATTAAATATAAAAACATCAGTTTAGGAGGATTCGAGATGAAGAATAAAAGAAAATTAAGTGCTTTTATTTTATCAGCCTTTATATTTATAACTATTTTTTCTTGTTTTACTGTAAATGGGGTACAAACTACTGAAACCACAATAAATAGAAGCAATGAACATTACATAAGCAATGAAGTCATTGTAAAATTTAAGGATAATACGCAAATATATCAAATGAGTACCGAGAAAGTGGGAGAGAATTTAAAACTTAAAGACTCTTTAATGGAAGATTTGGGTGTTTATGAAATAGATAGTGGAGAAACTGTAGAGAACACAATAAAACAGTTGATGGAGAATGATTTGGTAGAATATGCTCAACCGAATTACATATATAAACTCTCATCCTTTCCTAGTGATGAGTATTTTGATAAATTATGGGGACTTAATAATACTAAAAATGCGGGTATTGATATAAATGTAATTGATGCTTGGAATATAACAAAGGGTAAAGAAGAAATAGTCGTAGCGGTTATAGACGATGGGATATATATTGAGCATCCGGATTTAGAAGAAAATATATGGATTAATAAAGGAGAAATTGGAGGTAACGGCATAGACGATGATGGAAATGGGTATAAAGATGATATAAACGGTTGGGATTTTGTTAAAGGTCGTAATACTACATATGATGTAAAATATGGAGATTATCACGGAACCCATGTAGCGGGTATTATTGCCGCATCGGCTAACGATATAGGAGTAATAGGAGTTGCTTCTAATGTAAAGATAATGCCTTTAAAAATTTTTAAAGCGGGTTATAGCGATACAGGTAAAGCAATTGAAGCGATAAAATATGCTAAAGAAAATGGTGCGGATCTTGTAAATTGTTCTTGGGGTGGGGCACCCGGGGAAGATGATATATTGTTAAAAACCGCTATAGAGGAATCAGGTTTGCTATTTATTTGTGCTGCCGGTAATGAAGGAAAAAATAATGATGATAACCGTGTTTATCCCGCATCCTTTGACTGCGAAAATATTATATCCGTAGCAGCTGTGGATAAT
>CAYXUX010000010.1:0-1408 GCA_964468275.1 uncultured Clostridiaceae bacterium | reverse complement strand
GGCGGCACAACTCCCGCAAAGACAAAGCCTGAGGATAATTTTGATGATGAAATAAAAAAGCAACTTGATAAGAATATAGATATATTAGAAATAAAACCATATAGCAAGGGAAATACAGAATCCTTTTCCTTAACATCTGAAATTTTGGCAAAAATTTTAGAAAGTAAAAAGGATATGTTAATCTCAGGAAACGATACTACCTTTGAAATTCCTTCGGCAATGTTTGAAACAGAAGAATTAAAAGAGCTTCTATCAAATAGAAACATTACATTAAGCATTAAAGCAGAAAAACTAAAAGCAGAAGAAGTTAAAAAACTTTTTAATCAACAAAGAGATAAGCATCTGGTATCAGGTGAAGAAATATATGAATTCACTATTACAATAAAAGATAGTAATAAAGACAAAGATTTAGAAAAGTTTAATGATAAAATTAAAATTAGCATGAAAATAAATGAAAACATTGCTAAAAAATATGATAAAGATAGATTGGGAATCTATAGATATGATGAAGAAAAGAAGTTATGGGAATACAAAGGCGGTTTGTATAACCCTTCAACAGATACAATTACAATTACCACGGACCATTTCAGCAAATATGCAATAATGGCATATATAAAAGACTTTGAAGATATAAAGGAACATTGGGCAAAAGAAGAAATAGAAATCTTAGTATCAAAACATATAGCAGAAGGCAGGAAGGATAAATATGAACCAAACGAATCCATTACAAGGATAGAACTGGTTAAGATGCTTGTAAAAATGTTGTTGCAAGACCTTGAGAAAGATGTAAAATTAAGAGAAGCAAATAAAGCTCCCTTTAAAGATATATCAATAACAGGCGAAGATAAAAACTATATAAAAACAGCGGTGGAAGAAGGGATAATAAAAGGATTTGAAGACGGGACCTTTAAGCCGGAAAAGGCAGTTAGCAGAGAAGAAATGGCTGCCATGACAGCCAGAATGATGGGAATAAAAACAGACTTAGATATAATAGACACACCTTTCAAAGACAGAGAAGAAATATCATCTTGGTCAGCAAAAGATGTAACAGCAGTATATGAAAAAGGGATAGTAAAGGGGGATGACAAGGGTAATTTTGACGGTAAGAGATCTGTAACACGGGGAGAGGCTTCTGTAATGGTTAAAAGAATAATGGAAAACACGGGACTAATCGATTTACCTACTAAGATAAAAGGTAAGCTAGTTATAAACCATATAGAAGGAACCCACTACGAGCTTGAAACAACCGGTGGTATATACGTTTTGATACTTGATAAAAACGATAAAACCTTAAATAATATTGTAAATAACTCCATAGGAAAAGAAATAACTGTTAAAGGCTATATTCAAAGCGGAAATAGCATATATCAAAGAGGGAAGATGTTTAAAGTTATCAGTGTGGAATGAA
>CAYXUX010000009.1:0-30640 GCA_964468275.1 uncultured Clostridiaceae bacterium | reverse complement strand
CGGAGCGAATCCCACTCTCTCCTCCATTATAAATGTAAGTAAATATAGAGAAAATGAGAATAAGAAAGAAATATTCTGGAGGATTCATTTATTTTAACTTAAACTTGGAGAAGTACTCAAGTAGGTTGAAGAGGCGCCCCTGCTAAGGGCGTAGGTCGGGAAACTGGCGCGAGGGTTCGAATCCCTCCTTCTCCGCCATTTATGAAAAACGTCACCCATAGGGTGATTTTTTTATATAAAGGAAGGAGGGATGAGAACGGGCGGGAAAAATGATTGCGACCTTTGGGAGCAATAATCCGCCCCGGCCTGATAGAGAGCGTAGGCTCTCGGAGGGAATCCCTCCTTCTCCGCCATTTATGAAAAACGTCACCCATAGGGTGATTTTTTTATATAAAGGAAGGAGGGATGAGAACGGGCGGGAAAAATGATTGCGACCTTTGGGAGCAATAATCCGCCCCGGCCTGATAGAGAGCGTAGGCTCTCGGAGGGAATCCCTCCTTCTCCGGCACACACTGTCTGAAAACCCTTGTTCTGCAAGGGTTTTAGTTGATTTTTGGAATTGAAATAGTGATGTTTTTAAGAAAAAAGAAAGGAATTTACTCCATTATTGCAATTAATTCCTTAATACCTACCATATTTATTGCTCTTTTTAGATTATAGGCAAGAAAACTAAGCCCAAGTTCTCCTGTAGCTTTTTCTTTACCTTTACATAACAGATAATTTGCTCCATGGTGCCATTTAACGGTACCAAAAGGATGTTCTGAAAGACACATTCTTTCTTTAAGCTTATTTGTATCCTCTTTAATCCTTAAAAGAATTGTTCTAGTGTTAAAATCTTTTTTATCCAGATTATGATTAAAAGGATTTGGCGGTATATCTTTAGGTATTTCATTTAGTTTATATTTTGGATTTCCATACATCTTTACAGGTACAAACTTTGTATCAGGACCAAGACTTACAGTTTTATGAGTTTTCCCGGCAGTACACTTGTTAGGACACTGGCGACATGCTTCTTTACTACCGTAAATAGTACTTTTCCCCCGCATTTTTACTCTTGGTAGTTTGTGACCTATTGGGCATGTTACAGTGCCATCTTCATTTAAAAATAACAGAATTTCCAACAACACTATTGACCCAAACAGTCAATAGTGTTATTATTGTATTGACTTCAATAGTCAGTACTTGTTTTAGTGAATTGACTTATTCAGTCAAGATTGGAGGGTTTGTTTTGGTAAAAGGAAAAAATGTAGATTTTAATGCAGCAGATTCAAAAAAGGAAAATATTCTAAATGCAGCGATAGCCGAATTTTCACATGGTTACGAAAAAGCCTCGACGGACGCTATCGTAAAATCGGCGGGCGTATCCAAAGGATTATTGTTTCATTATTTTGGAACAAAAAAGGATTTATTCGCAGCCACCTATGATTATGCAGTCAATGCCATGATGTCGGAATTTTTTGATTTAGTAAACTTTAACCAAAGAGATATTTTGGAACGCTGGCGACAAGTCGTATTTCTCAAAATGGACTTGATGAAAAAACACCCGATGATTTTTGCTTTCGCCTCAATCGCACAGTTTCCCGGTAATGATGAAGTTAAAATTAACATTGTGGAGCAGCAAAACAAAATTTTAGATGCCCAATCTCCCAAGTTGTTTTCTAACATTGACCGCTCCTTGTTCCGTGAGGACATCGATGTGGATATGGCACTCCGTGTCATATTCTTCACCATGACGGGCTATTCAGAAAGTCAAGCCGAACCTGAAAAAACAACGGAGGAATATTACGGCGAATACGAACGGTATCTACAGGAGGTAGAACGGTATATTCAATTTTTCAAAAATAATTTCTATAAGGAGGAAGCGCAATGAGTGTTATCGAGATTAAAAACCTCACCAAGAATTTCGGCAATACCAAGGCACTGAATGGTTTGAGCTTTTCGGTTGAACAAGGCAGCGTATATGGATTTATTGGCCCGAATGGGGCGGGCAAAACCACAACCATACGGGTACTTCTTGGAATACTGCGCAAAAGCTCTGGAGAAGTGACGGTGTTGGGGGGCGATCCGTACCATGATGCGGTAGAACTGCATCGTCGCTTGGTGTATGTGCCGGGGGACGTAGCTCTGTGGCCCAATCTCACAGGTGCGGAAGTTATTGACCTGTTAGGGCGGCTTCACGGCGGTATAGACATGGCCAAACGCAAAATGCTTTTGGAACGTTTTCAGTTTGACCCTACAAAAAAATGCCGCACTTACTCAAAGGGCAACCGACAAAAGGTTGCTCTGATAGCTGCTTTCTCCTGCGAAGCGGAGCTATTACTACTAGATGAACCCACCAGCGGCCTTGACCCTTTAATGGAACAAGTATTTCAGAGCTGCGTAGCAGAGGCCAAAGAAGCCGGAAAGACGGTTTTGCTATCCAGCCATATTTTGTCACAAGTGGAAACCTTGTGCGACCAGATTGGAATAATTAAGCAAGGGGTCATTGTAGATTCGGGTGCATTGGCCGATATGCGTCACCTTACGCGTATTAAAATGGTTGTCCAAACGATCAATCCCGCCCCCGACTTGCATAAAATACCCGGTGTCCACAACGCCGCATTGCAAGATGGTGAATGGCACTTTGCAGTAGATACCGGGGCAATGGACACTGTTATGCAATTCCTCGTACCGTTCGGCATGAAAGCCCTCACAGCGGAACCGCCTACATTGGAGGAATTGTTTATGCAGCATTATAGCGCCGATACGCAAAAGGAGGGGAAGCGGTAATGAAAAGGCACTCATTCACAGGCACTTTATCACTGACAAGGCTTTACATTCGGCGCGGTCGTTGGTTGCTACCCCTGTGGATATTGCTTCCCGTGTTAATATCCGCCACTGTTGTAAGCAGCGCCGCCGTGTATCAGGACGTAGGCTTATTCGTCGAAGAATTGACGGCCAATCCGCTTATATCGTCTATTTTAGGGCCGGGAATGTCACACGATGTTGCGGGCGTGGTTGTATGGCGATCCACTGGTCAAATCGTTCTGATTTTAGGTATTGCCATGATGCTGACAATTATTCGTCACACCCGCAGCGAGGAAGAAGCCGGACGAAACGAATTGCTTCGCGCTTATGTTACAGGCCCCCATGCCTCATTAACGGCTGCACTACTCATCGCCTGCATCAGCAGTTTGTTGGCAGGTCTGTTAGTGACAGTTTACTTTATTTCATTGGGGCAGGCAGTAAGCAGTTCTTTTGTATTCGGCCTGATGATTGCGTTGGCGAGCTGCGTTCATGCGGGTGTTGGTGGATTGGCCGCACAGCTTAACAAAGGGGCTGATAAGGCAAGAGGCGTTGCACTGGCATTTGCTGGTGCAGAAATATTTTTCCTGATTATCAATAACAGTCAAGGGTCTTATTCTGGTTGGGCTTGGCTTTCACCAATGGCGTGGCATAGAGTGGCACAGCCTTTTTATGGAGATAAGGCTTTATCGCTGGTTTTTATGGTGATTATCCTTGCAATTCCGGTGGTGGCCGCTTATGTCCTGTCTGCCCGGCGTGACCTTGGGGAAGGCATCTTTCCGGAAAAATCGGGCAGGGCGCAAGCCGCAGCCGGATTTCGCAGCCCCCTTGCTCTTGCATGGCGATTACAAAAAGGTTCCGCTATCGGCGTACTTGTGGGAATTGTGCTAATAGGTGGTGCTGTCGGTGGTATGGCACAAAGCGTATCAGAAACCGCAGGCATCGGTGATTTGCTCGGTGGTATTGGCGGGATGAACTGGATGGCGGAGGTTGGTAATCGTAACGCATTCATCGGTGTTTTTATCTACATTTTAACAATGGCCATAGCCGCCTATTCGATAATGAGCGTTTTGCGTCTGCAAAAAGAGGAATATGAGTATCATGCGGAAATGATACTGGCAAAACCGGTAAGCCGTACACAATGGATGTTCAGCAATTTGTTGGTTTCTATGCTGTGCGTTACCGGCATTATGCTTGCGTTGGGCATTTCTTCTGGTTTAATGTTTGGACTGGGCAGCAGTGATTTTGGGCAGTCTTTTCAGAGCATATGGCTAATGTGCGTCACAAAAATCCCGGTGGTGTGGGTAATGGCGGGTATTGCCGCCCTATTATATGGCGTTCTGCCTCGTATGGCTACTATTCTTAGCCTGTGTATATGGGGAGTGTTCACGGTTGTTGAGTTTTTGTGGGAAATCCAGATTGTAAGCTGGGCTGTGATGCAGTTTACCCCCTATGCTTATGCCCATTACACCGTTCCAGTGGCGAACCTACCTATAATGCCATTGATCGTTTTAGTTATCCTTGCTTTTGCGTTACAGGCGTTGGGAGTGCTGGGGTTCAAAAAAAGGAGTATAGGACAAGTATAGTGTGTAACTACGAGTGGATTTTATGTCCTGTATGTGAAAACAAAACACGGGTCAAGATACGCAGTGATACGGTGCTTGAAAACTTCCCGCTATTTTGTCCCAAGTGCAAACAGGAAACTCTAATCAATGTAAAACAACTGAATATGTCAGTTATCAAAGAGCCAGACGCTAAGACGCAGAGCGGATAGCCGATAGCCGTGAGTAAGATCACAGTTATCGGCTCTTTTCTAATACCTGAATGTGCAACAAAAAATCTTGACCGATTCGGTTTATTGTGCTATTATGGTGTAAACCGAATCGGTTTACATGGTTATGATGAGGAGGAAATGACATGGAAAGATTTTTAAATTTGCCCATGGAAAAACAAAATTCAATTATTGATTCTGCATTAAAAACCTTTGCAATGCATGGATATAAGAAAACATCCATTAGTGATATAGCCAGTAGTGCAGGTATTTCCAAAGCAATGGTATTTCATTATTTTGGTACAAAGAAGGAGCTGTACTTATACTTGGTCAACACTTGTGTGGGTAGCATTAGCACCGAGGTTGTAGAGAAATTTGATGAGAGTATGACAGACTTATTTGATCGGATTGCATATACATCCAAGCTTAAAATGAATTTGATGAAAAAGCATCCTTATGTCTCTTCGTTTATTCAGAGTGCCTATTTTGAAAATGATGATGATGTTAAGGAAGAACTAAAAACTATTTTCAGCAAAGGTGATGGCAGAACCATCGGAAAGAAAATGACTTTTGATGGTGCGGATCTTTCAAAATTTAAAGATGATGTTGATCCAAACCTTGTCATGAACATGATTGACTGGATCTCTGAGGGTTATATGAGCAAAATGGCAGGTGTGGGAGAAAGTGATCTTGATGAATTATATAAGGTGTTTGAAGAATGCCTGAAACTTTTTAAAAGAAGCTTTTATAAGTGATCATTAAAAATAAAGGAGGGAAAGTTTTATGAATCCATATGTGCTTAGTTTTCGGGAGATCGACAAACACAAGCTCATGGTAGTTGGGGGTAAAGGTGCCAACCTTGGGGAATTATCCAGAATTGAGGGAACACGAGTACCGGAGGGATTTTGCATTACTACCGAAGCATACAAAAAAATAATCAACGAAGCACCAGAATTAGGCTCATTGTTGGAGCAATTGTCCCTGCTAAAGGCAGAAGACAGAAAGAAAATCAGTGAAATCAGCGGAATGATTCGAAGGGTTATTGAAGGAATCATTATTCCAAAGGACATTGAGGAAGAAATTCTCCATTATCTCGCCAAGTATGGTGGGAATCATGCTTATGCCGTGCGTTCTAGTGCTACAGCGGAGGATCTTCCTACGGCCTCCTTTGCAGGGCAGCAGGATACTTATTTGAATATCAAAGGAAAAGATTCGATTTTTAAGCATATCAGTATGTGCTGGGCATCACTGTTTACTGATCGTGCAGTTACCTATCGCATCCGCAATAACTTCGGTCACCGTAAGGTCTATTTATCTGTCATTGTTCAGCGGATGGTTTTTCCCCAGGCATCAGGAATTATGTTCACATCAGATCCCGTCACCTCCAACCGGAAGGTGTCATCAATAGATGCCAGTTTAGGACTTGGTGAGGCTCTGGTTTCTGGCTTGGTCAATGCAGATATCTATAAAGTAAGAGAAGGCAGAATTGTGGATAAAAAGGTATCTACCAAGAAACTTGCTATCTACGCCATAGAAGAGGGCGGTACGGAAGAAAGAGAGATTGAGACCGAACACCAGAATATGCAGACCCTGACAGACGAACAGATTTTACAGCTCGAACATATGGGAAGAACCATTGAGTCCTATTTCGGACGTCCGCAGGATATCGAATGGTGCCTTTACAAAAATATGTTTTATATCGTTCAGAGCCGCCCCATTACCACCTTATATCCTGTATCGGAGGTAAAAGACGAGAAAAACCATGTATATATCTCTTTTGGTCATCGACAGATGATGACTGAAGCCATGAAGCCATTAGGACTGACATTTTATCAGGAGTGGATGAAGCGAATAACCGGTGCAGAAATGCCTGAAATGGGTGGAAGGCTTTATATGGATATGTCCAAGGAGCTTGCTTCCCCTTTCATGTCCAAATTTTATTTAAAAAGCCTTGTGACAGTGGATGTCCTGATGCAAAATGCTTTATATAATTTGATGAAACGAAAGGATTTTGTCAAAAATTTATATCGGGGAAAGTCTTCCAAATCGGATACTTCTATGTGGCTAAAATGGGGTGTTGATACCATTAAAGTGTATCGACAAAACGACCCAGTGATTGTCAAAAACCTGATTGCTCAAAACGAAGCCTTCATACAAAGCAGGGAAGTAAAACTTGCAAATTTATCAGGGATTGAATTATTTGACTTTATACTAAAAGATTTTGAAGAAAGAAAGAATACTCTTTTCAAAGGGTATGGAGCGGTTTTTTCGGCAACCTACGCCTCATCATGGATTAATAAAAATGTGCAGAAGTGGCTGGGTGAAAAGAATGTAGCGGATACCCTTGCTCAATCAGTATCCAATAATGTTACATCCGAAATGGGCCTTGAACTTCTGGATATAGCAGATGTCGCAAGGCAGTATCCGGAGGTTGTTGAATATTTTGGGCAAGTCAATGATGATACCTTTTTTGATGACTTGATGAAATTGAAAGGTGGAAAAGCTGTCGCTGATTCAATTAAGTCGTACCTCAAAAAATACGGCATGCGTTGTTCGGCAGAAATTGATATAACCAGAATGCGGTGGAGTGAAAAGCCTACAATACTCGTTCCAATGATTCTTAATAATATCAAGGCATTTGGTCCAAATGCACACAGCATGAAATTTGAACAGGGGCGGCAAGAAGCAAAGCGAAAAGAACAAGAAATATTAAATAATCTGGAGAAACTGCCCGGTGGCAAAAGGAAAGTCAAAAAGACAAAGAAGATGATCAGTGTTTTACGAAATTTTGCCGGTTACAGGGAATATAACAAGTATTCACTTGTATCCTATTTTTGGATCATTAAGCAAGCCTTGCTGAAGGAAGCCGACAATCTGGTGCAGAAAGGTATTGTTCGTGAAAAAGAAGATATCTATTATCTTACATTTTTGGAACTACGAGAGGTGGTCAAGACAAATCGGTTAGATTATAGCATTATAACAAACAGGAAAGAAGAACACGCTGTGTTTGAGAAGCTGACACCGCCGCGTGTCATTACCTCCGAGGGTGAAGTGATATCCGGTGAATACGACACCGGCAATATTCCCCAAGGTGCTTTAGCCGGTGTACCTGTTTCATCCGGAATCATTGAAGGCCGGGCACGAGTTATTTTAAGAATGGAGGATGCTGACATAGAGGAAGGTGATATTTTGGTCACCGCCTATACGGACCCCAGTTGGACACCAATTTTTATATCTATTAAAGGTCTGGTGACGGAAGTGGGCGGCATGATGACCCATGGCGCTGTAGTTGCCAGGGAATACGGCTTGCCTGCAGTAGTAAGTGTGGAAGATGCCACCAAGTTGATTAAAGACGGACAAAGGATACGGATAAACGGAACAGAAGGCTATGTGGAATTTCTGTAGGGTGCTGAGAGAATGAATAGAAAAAAGAAACCCTTAAATACAAATTTTATATTATTAATGCTGGGGAGAATGGCGTCAGATACCGGAACAGGGATACAAGCGATCATTATGCCTTTGTACATTATCGACACCGGTGGCTCGGCGGCGACAGTAGGCCTATTTTCCTTCCTGTCTCTGATACCGATTATATTGATTTATCCCTTTGCCGGTGTTGTCGGAGACAGGCTGAACAGAAAGAGCATTATGGTGGGAACAGATTTAGCCAATGGTTTGATAATACTGGGTTTGGCTTTTGCTGCCTATTTGGGGAAAATGAGTTTGGCTTTACTGTTTGCGGTGCAGGTTCTGACATCCATATTATACGGTTTTTTTGATCCGGCTACCAAAGGTATGCTGCCCCAATTAGTGCCGCATGAAGAACTGACAAAGGCTAACTCAACTGTCGCATCACTTAGGATTTTTTCCAGTTTGCTAAGTCCTGTGATTGGTGCTGCTGTCTATGCAAGCCAAGGAATTGCGATGCTATTTTTAATCAATGGAATTTCATTTTTATTATCAGCTGGCAGTGAAATGCTAATTAGGTATAAACATGTCAAACGAAATTCAGTCGTTGGTGTATCAGGGTTGACAAGGGATTTATCTGAGGGTGTCAGATTCGTTTTGAGCAATAAAGTGATTGGTAAATTATGTGTTCTTTCCCTGATTATACTGGCTTTAATTCAACCGATATTTTCTGTTGTGCTACCGCTGTTTTTCAGAACCAGTCTGGAATACTCAGACCCTCAATACGGTTACCTCCAGGTAGTCGTTGTATTTGGAACACTGCTGGGCAGTATTTTAGTGGGGACGCTGTTTAACAAAGGTAAGGAAGTAACCAAAGCGCTGCTTGCAGGCTGCAGCCTTCTCATGGGTACAATGCTGGCGTTTACAGCTTTATTATTTCCACAGACCATATCGGCACTGGGTAATGGTACGATGATATATTTCGCCTCGTTTGCAGTAATTCTAAGCCTGCTGAGTGTTGCGATTATCTTTATAAACGTCCCAACGCAGACTATTATTCAAAAGGAAACTCCTAATGAATACTTGTCCCGTGTGTTCTCAATCGTTGGAATGATCAGCAAAGGTGGCATGCCTTTTGGTGCTTTAATTTATGGACTTGTTCTTAATAGGGTTGAAGTTCATTGGACGATACTATTCGCTGCATTATTGACAATTTTAATTTCAGTTAGGTTTATTGTCTCGTTCGTAAGAGTTTATAGTCAAGAATAAAATGGGTGTGATTGTATGCACTATAGGAGGTCGTAATGGAGGAAATAGAATGGATATTATGTCCTGTTTGCAAAAGTAAAACCCGACTTAAAATATGGAAAGATACAGTATTAGAAAATATCCCTCTATTTTGTCCTAAATGCAAACAGGAAAGTATAATTGCAATACGGGAATTAAATATGTTTGTTATCAAAGAGCCAGACGCTAAGACGCAGAGCCGATAGCCGTAAGTAAGATTACAGTTACCGGCTCTTTCTAATTGGCTCAATATAAAAATGAAAAACATCGTTTCAATTACCAAAAACAATAAAGCTATGGACAAACCTAGTTAAAGCCGGGGACGCAAAGCCGAGGGTCTAAGGTGTTTCATGACACTATGATAGTCTGGCTACTAAAAGTCAAATGAAGTCTGCCCTTTTTATTCAAAGGGAAGGCTTTTGCAACTTTTAACGAATGTTTCAGGTATCATGATACCGGTTTTCGTTGTGTGGCTATGGCGAGAGAGGTATTCCTATGACTATTTTACGCTTTTATCCCTTTTGGGAATGTAAATAGAAACGAAGCCAATCGTACATACCATTTTCTACCCATTCAACGTCATATCAGAAATTCAAAAAAGTCAGTGTTTTGCCATGTGCAATCCACTGACTTTTTTTATTCGACAAGAAAATTGTATTTGTCAAGTGAAATTTCCCCTATATTCTAATCTAAAACTCCCCTAGTAGGGTAAAAAAATTATTGCCTTTCTAACCAAAGCTGGGTCTCTTTTAACCTATATGAATTCCCATTCATATTAACTATATATGACTTATGGGTAAGCCTGTCTATCATTGCTGCTGTCATTATTGGGTCTTTAAATATTTCATCCCACCTTTCAAAGGATAAGTTTGTGGTTATTATTGTAGATTTTCTTCCTGCCCTTAAAGAAAGGTAGGTAAAGAGTAATTCAGAGGCTTCTTTATCGAAGGAAATATAGCCTAATTCATCTTATGGAAAGCTATTTATTATGTAAAGTAAGGATCAAAGATCTGATTAATCCAACCATACCTTATCCCCATACTTTACATAATTTTTTAAATAATTGTTTTAAGCCATTCTAACATTTTCTTTTTTTCTTCCACAGAATATTTTTCTGCCGGCAAAATATTAGGACTAACCTTTTCTATTGCTCTTCGTTTAATTTCCGGGTTTGATTTTGCATATATTTCTGTAGTAATAACGGATGTATGACCTAGAAAATCTCTGATGTAAATTAAATTTACACCACCTTCCAATAAATGCATTGCCTTACTATGCCTTAAATGGGGAGCTCCCCATTTAAGGCATTATGGTGAGAGTTATCAAATGGTGAGTGATTCTTCGCAAAGTTGATATTGTCGATAACTTTTGGGTATTATGAGCAAAACACTCACCATTTGACATATAATCATCCTTGTAGCAATTAATTCTTACAATATTTTGAGGAGAATGGTATTCATGATTGATTTTACCTCATGTGAAGTAAACAAATTCAGAGCTTACGGCGGAGCAAACGGAAATAAAATCAATGTATTGTATAAGGGCAACAGCTATATGCTGAAATTTCCTCCGGCTCCCAACCGTAATAAAGCAATGAGCTACACCAACAGCTGTATCAGCGAATACCTTGCTTGCCATATCTTTGCCGCTCCTGAATTTAAGACCCATTCCGAATTTTGCTATATTCAATAATGGTGCTATTTTGTGGATTTTGCAGTATAATATAACTACTATGGAAATAAAAAGAGGTGAGTGCATATGATTTATTCATTAGATGAATTAAAAAGAATTATAGAGCCGATAGCAAACAAATATGCTATTCCGGTTGTTTATTTGTTTGGTTCATATGCACGTGGCGAAGCTACGGATAGTAGCGATGTAGATATTCTTATTGACAGAGAAGGTTCTGCTATAAGAGGGCTCTTTGATTTGGGTGCATTGTATAATGATTTGAATGAAATCCTTGGCAAGCCTGTTGATTTAGTGACAATCGACAGTATAGTTCAACCGGAAACACAAAGGCGAACACCATGGTTTGCCAAGATGTTAGAACAAGAAAGGATAGTTATTTATGAAAGACACTGATTTCCAACGCATTCATCATATAAAAACTTATTGCGAGATATTGCCGAAACAGTAGTACGTTTTGGGAATGACTACAATATATTTTAATTTGCTCATGCATATATTTCCATGAACAAATCGGTCATTTGGGAATCAGCTACCCGCGATGTATCTGCTGTTCTTGATTTCTGCACAAAAATTATTGAGCAAAACGAGGAAGCCATGAATCAAAAGCAAGACACGGGGATAAAGATGGAGTAAAGAATATAGATGGATGGTAAACATTGGGGGCATCTATTTTGACCTAACTTCCCATTTATAAAAAACGTCACCCATAGGGTGTTTTTTTTATTACCGCCTTTCATTTGTTTTAGTGGCGTACTGTGTATACAATTTTATACTGCAGATCCAATTCAGCTATTGACCTATAACAGTTATTATAATATAATGGAGTTGAATTCCAGAAAGGTCGAAAGGGTGAATAAAATGTATTATCCTAGGCATATAGAACCTGTTGTAAAACGCATTGCAAAACGCAAGCCGGTAATTGTTATAACAGGCTCACGGCAAGTGGGCAAATCGACCATGCTTAAAGAAGCATATAGCGATATTAATTATATAACATTGGATAATCCCCTGATTCGCCAAAGTGTAAGGGATAATCCATCTCTTTTTTTCGATATAAATAAAACGCCAATAATCGTGGACGAGATTCAAAAAGGTGCCGAGCTTTTTGATTATATAAAAGTAATTGTTGACGAAAATAAGACAAAAGGACAATTTTACCTGACCGGGTCACAAAGTTTTAAGCTAATGAACAATATAAGTGATAGCCTTGCGGGAAGGGCAGGTATTATTAAAATGCTTGGATTATCCATGAGAGAATTAGATTTTATTAAATATCGCGAACCGTTTAAGCCAACTAATGAATATATAACAATGATGGAATCAGCCTCTCCGGGGTTTAATTATGATGAAATTATAAATCGCATACATAAAGGTTTTTTTCCTGAATTATATGAAACTTCAAGCGATCTTAAAGATTGGAATGATTATTATAGTTCTTATTTTCAAACATATATAGAAAAAGATATTAAGGATATTCTAAATATAAAAGATGAACATTCGTTTATCAAATTTGTTAAAGCTACTGCATCTTTTTCCGGCAAAATGTTAAATTTAACGACAATAAGTGACATTTGTGGTAAAGACATTAAAACAGTAAAGTCTTGGGTATCTGCAATGATATCAAGCGGTTTACTTTATTTATTAGAACCTTATTATAATAATTTGAAAAAAAGGCTAATAAAAACGCCTAAAATGTATTTCCTCGATACGGGTCTTGCTTGTTGGCTTCTCGGCTGGAATACACCTGAGCAGCTAATAAACGGTGCAGCATGGGGCCATATATTTGAGAGCTTTATTTTTGCAGAAATATTAAAAAGCTATTATAATAACGGTATTGTAAAACCTCCACTTTTCTATTATCGTGACAAAGAGAAGAGAGAAATAGATCTGGTTATTGAAGATGGTAGTATATTATATCCCATAGAAATAAAAACAACCGGTGACCCAAATAAATCAATGATAAATGCTTTTGGATATTTAAAAACAATTTCTGATAAAGATATAGGAACAGGTGCAATAGTTTGTCTTGCAAAGAAGAGACTTCCCTTATCTGATAATAACTGGATTATTCCTGCGAACTTGATTTAAAATTATAATATTTAAAGCTTAGATAAATATAAAAGATATTTTTATCTAGGATAAAATAATTGATATAAAGGAAAACAAAGATGGGTAGAAATTCAATCGTCATTTTTTCGATACTTGATTGCAATATAGCCGATTACAGCTGTAACCAGAGAACCACAAACATCTATAATAATATCTTTCATGGTATCGTCTAATGCTGCCCGTCCAACTAGTGGCGTACCATCCTCCAGTAAAAATTTTTGCATATTCAGTCCTAATATGCCATCAAAAGTATATTCATAGATTTCCCATAGCACACCGATAGAAACTGCAAAGCAAAAGGCAAATATGGCTACAAATATTGGAGAAAGCATTATACCTCGATGAAGCTCGTTTAAAGTATCCACAACAATAAACCCAAGAAAACCTGCCATAACCGCACTAAAACCATGAAGCCATTTATCCCAATGAGGGACTCTATAATAAAAGCTCCGTACCTCACCAAGAAAAATTGCGCAGTATAAAAAGATAATATACATAATATATAATGGAGTTGAGACTTCAATCTTAAAAAACTTTTTTAAAAAGTGGGGTACATGGATTACAATAGCCCCGAGAAGGCATTGCACTAGCATAAGCAAATAGTCAGCACGGGAGCGGTATCCAATTTCTTCTATATTTATATTAGCTGTTATAGCAATTCGATAAACTAGATACCCGACGGGTATAATAAAGCTTAATAAAGCAAACCAATAAGCAATTTTTTTGAACTTTTTTATAAATAGTTTCATTATCAATGTCCTTCCAGATCCACTTCATGTAATTTATCTATATGGCTTTGAATATGGATTCCGATTCTTTTCAGACGGAAAAAGATGATGATATTGTTTAACCCATAGGAAACAAGTGTAAGTCCAATCAAGCAGGATAGAATTAATGCCGGAAGGATTGATGAGAATAAAAGTAAAAATCCCAAAATCACACTCAACATACTAAATCCCAAAATCCATCTCCATAAGTTCATCCCTTCAGATTTTATTGAAATAGAGCCGATAATACGCATTATACCGGACAAAATCACCCATACTGCAAGAACAAACGGAAGTATTGCAATCAACGCTTCCATTCTACTTTCGTATAATACCCATACAGCAAAATGAGTGGTGAGAATTCCGCTTGCCAGCATCCAATCTGAACGATAAGCTTTTTGCCTGTTACAAAATGATATTATTTCAGAAATTCCCGATATCAGCATAAGTATTCCGATAAAAACAGCAAGAGTGGCTAAGTTATCAAGGGTAGTGAACAGCGTGGCAATACCAATTATTACTATTAAAATTCCGGAAATAAGTAATAGCCACTTAATAGATTTAAACAAATCCTTTGAGTCCTCCCTTCAGATGTTATGTGCTTATTCGCAATATATTTATGATATAATAGTGACATCAACTGATGTTCAACTAAAGCTGTGATTTAGTTGAAGTTCAGTTGAAATTACAAGGGTATGCTGCCTTCGAGGAGGATTTATCATGTTTGATATACTTATAGTTGAAGATGATTTTCATACAAGAAAACTGATTGAAGATATTTTAATTGATGAGGGTTATACTCCGGTATCGGCAGCGGATGCACAGGAAGCTCTTGATATCATGGAACATCAACATATTGACCTTATGATAACGGATATAATGATGCCCGGAATGGACGGATACAGCCTTACGGAAATGCTTAGAAGCTCCGGATATGATTTTCCTATATTAATGATGACGGCAAAAGAAACTATTAAAGACAAGAGAAAAGGTTTTCTTGCAGGAACGGATGATTATATGGTAAAGCCTGTAGATGAGGAGGAGTTGATACTACGGATCAAAGCACTTTTACGTCGTGCTAAAATTGTAAGTGAAAGAAAAATAATTATTGGAAAAGTAAGCTTAAACTATGATTCTTTGACAGTAAGCAGGGAATCGGAACGTTATACACTGCCTCAAAAAGAGTTCTTACTTTTATATAAATTACTAAGTTATCCGGACACCATTTTTACCCGGATGCAACTGATGGATGAAATCTGGGGATACGACTCACAAACGGGTAATCATACGGTGAGTGTCCACGTCGGCAGATTACGAGAGCGTTTTAGTGAATGGCCTGAGTTTGATATTGTGACTGTGCGAGGCTTGGGTTACCACTTGTAAAAAGAATTTTGCAGCTTTTTGAGGGAAAAATTGCAGTAGAAAGCGTACCGGAGAAAGGAACCTGTTTTATCACTTATCTACCTATAAAAGGTTAATAGGTAGAGATAAAAAACATTCGTTATGGGGGTTTGCATATTGGGATATTTTGAATATACAAAAGAAGAAACGGATTATCTAAAAGCCAGAGACCCTATTTTAGGCAAAGAAATTGATAGAATAGGTATGGTTAAAAGGAGACTGGACGGAGATATGTTTTCTTCTCTTATATCAAGCATAATCAGTCAACAAATCTCTACCAAAGCAGCAGTTACCGTTAAGGAAAGACTTGCAAATCTCATTGGAAACATTACTCCCACAAATATAGAAAAGATAGATGTAGAGGCTATACAAAAATGCGGTATGACCTTGAGAAAGGCAGGTTATATAAAAGGAATAGCCGAGGCGGCTTTAACAGGAGAAATCGATTTTGACGGATTGCATAAGCTTTCTGATAATGAAATTATAAGGATATTGACCGGTTTAAAAGGTATAGGTGAATGGACTGTTGAAATGCTGCTGATTCATTCGTTGCAACGGCCTAATATACTTAGTTATAAAGATTTGGGCATCCAAAGAGGATTAAAAAAACTATACGGATTAAATGAATTATCGAAAAAAGAATTTGCAGTATATAGGGAAAGATATTCTCCTTATTGTACGGTTGCTTCAATATATCTTTGGGAGATAGGGGCTCTAAAATAAAAATCATCCCGGTCTGACCCGGGATGACAATAGAACGTTTTTAATTACTTTTTATTGCAATTGGCAATCTTGTTACCAGTATCTTAGTCATATATGCATATATGGGAATATTGATTAGCTGGCTGACTATCCTAGTAGGAAGTATAACAGCATAAGGTACTCCGAAAAGTATATTTTGAAAATAAGCCCACAACAATATCGAAGCGATGACTTGCCCCGGTGTTATGGCTAAGCATAGTCTCCAAAAAGAAGTCATGCATTTTTTTTCTTTACACCTTATCATAACCAATCCGGGAATAATGCCTATAAGTGCCGCGTTTATAGTAAAGTGAGGCATGAAGCGGCCCATAGGACTGACCATCATTCCCACAAGATCCCCTGCCGCCCCTATAATACCGCCTGCTACAGGGCCAAATACTATCCCACCGAAGACAATGGGAAAACTTCCGAAACCTATCCTTGCTATTTCAACATCTCCCGCACCTAAACGGAAACTTGCTACTCTGGATAGAACTACATTTAGGGCAATTAGCAAAGCATAGTAGGCTATTGATTTGGAATCTAATTTTTTCATATAAAAAGTCTCCTTTCATAAAAAGATATGACGTACTGCCACATCGAGAAAGCAGACTATTCCGGATGTGCCAGCGAACGCGATGAGCTTAACGCAAACAAAAAAGTTTTTCGTTTAGGGGCAACGTCCCATCCCCTAACACTTTACGCAAACCATCTACTCTGTCATAATTCAATTGTTGTAACTACAGTATATCTAATAAAGGATATTAGTTCAATATGTTTCCAATTAAAAGCTATATAAACTTTTTATAACGTCACTGTTCATATCTTAATTATTTCTGGCTAGCAGCTTATTATATTTGCTACGATTGACATAGGAAAGATTTGTGATTGCCTGATACAGCAGTTTTCCTTTGAGGCATAGAATCCTTCGCTATCGCCCGGTATGACGTTTATATACAATGCCTGAGCTGTAATCTTATACATAATGCTACAACTTATGTTAGTATATTATTATAATAAGTGAAATATTATTATATATCTGGATATGATGAGGAGTTTGATGATATTGTTTAAAAAAAGAAATATAATAATTTTAATAGTAGCATTGATTTTTGCTCTTTCCAACTATTATTTTTTTAATAAGAAAGCAGAAGATATATTTTTACTGAAAGAAGAAGATTTTGAGAGAAGTATATATAAGATTGAATGTGAGTTGAATACCGAAGAAAAGACCTTATCTGCCATACAAGAGTTGGATTACTATAATAATGATGACATTGAAATGGGTGAAATATACTTTCATGTATACCCAAATGCCTTTAAAAAAGAAGAAACCGCACCTTTTTTATTTGATGATTTTGATAGCGCATATAGAAGCGGTTTTAAGCCCGGATATGCAGAAATACTAAGTATCAGCGAGATAGAAGGTGAAGGTGAGAAATTACTAAAACATTCTTTTTCAGGAATAGGAGAAACCATCCTAAAGGTTGAACTTGATAAACCTGTGGAACCAAAGGGAAGAGTGGGTTTAAAAATATGCTTTAAACTATATATACCGCCGGCTTCGGAAAGGTTTGGTTATGGGGAAAACAATTTTAATTTAGGAAACTGGTATCCTATTGCAGCAGTTTATGATGATAGGGATGGGTGGAATTTAGATAAATACTATCCTATCGGGGATCCTTTTTTCAGTGATGCTTCCGATTATAGGGTAAGCATAAAAGCACCAAGAGACTATACTATTGCTGCTTCCGGGAAGAATATTAAGAAAAAGATTGAAGAAAACTTTATTGTTTGGGAATTTGAAGAATCTGCTCTAAGAGATTTTGCCTTTGTAGCTAATAATAGATTTAAGGTAATAGAAGATAAGCTTGAAGATATCAGCATAAAATCTTATTACTATGAAGATGATGAAGAACGAGGGAAGGAAGCATTGGAATGCGGGGTTAAGTCTATAAAGCTTTTTAACAAGCTGTTCGGTAAATATCCCTACTCCGACTATTCCATTGTGGAGACGGAATTTCCCAGCGGTATGGAATACCCTACTTTGGTTTATATCAGCGATAAGTTATATAATACAGATTATAATATTGATACACTTATCATTACGGTAGTACATGAAACTGCCCATCAATGGTTCTACGGGATAGTAGGGAATGATCAGATAGATGAGGCTTGGCTGGACGAAGGTTTTGCTTCTTATGGGGAAGTGTTGTATGCAGAATATATATATGGTAAAAAAACAGGGGCAGATTACTACGAGAAGTCTGTGGAAGGAAGTATAGAAGAGGCTTTATCAACGGAAGCTATTGATGGTTCTTTATCTAAATCTCTGTCCGAATTTAGAGACTGGAGGGACTATGGCCCCACTTCTTATGACAGGGGGGCCCAGCTGCTTCATGAGCTTAGGAAAATGCTGGGTGATGACATTTTTTTTAAGATACTCAGGACCTATGTTGATAAATATAAGTTTAAAATAGCTTATACTGAAGATTTTATAGAAATATGTGAAGAAATAAGCGGAAAGGATTTATCAGAATTTTTTAGGTCTTGGTTTTAAATTTTGACAAGTAATTGCATCAACAATAAAGGATTTTTTGTGAAATTATAGAATATAAGATTAAATAAAGGATATAAAGTCAAGTATTGTGTAAAGGGGAGTAAAAAATGTTTGTACATGAAAGAATGGTTAAGAACCCCATCACCATATCAGTGAGTGCAGTTGCTAAACAAGCAATGGATTTAATGGAAAAGAATAAACTGCAAAGTTTGCCGGTGATGGAAAAGGGAAAACTTGTAGGCATTATAACAAAGGAAGATATAATGGGACAGTTTTTATGCGACAATAAGGGTTGTAGGTATAAGGAGAATACCCCCATCGAGGACATAATGACTGCACGGGTATTTACAGTAGCCGAAGATGATTACATAGAAAAGGCTATTTCTCTTGTGAAGGAAAGACGGATTAGCACTGTGCCGGTTGTAAGTAAGAACAATGAGCTTGTGGGTATAATTACAAGAACAGATATATACAATGCCCTTCTGGATACTTTAGGTACGGATAACCCCGGCACAAGGATATATTCCATAATACCTAACTTTATAGGACAGATTGCTAAGGTTACAAGTATTATAAATAATAATGCAATTTCATTGGAAGCCATTTCGCTGTTTGATATTAATAAAGAAAATGCAAAGGGTTTAGTATTAAAGGTTAAAGAAAAAAACATAGAAAAGTTAGTAAAGGACTTAAAGGATTCCGGTATTGAGGTTCGTGATGTTGGATATAATTTAAAATAAATGTAAGAAGTGGACGGTTAATGCAAGTATGTAAGACCTTGGTTTATATGTTTACAAATTTATCTTCTTATGCTATAATTTATAACTAAGTATAAATTGAATAGTGCATGCGCTGAATTTTTAAAAGCGGGGGAACCAAATCTTGGGGTGAATCTCTGGTAATGTAGAGTAGGGCCAACTTCTTTCGACCCGAACCCGTCAGCTAACCTCGTAAGCGTAGAAAGAAGGAGATACAAGCAAGCCGGGATATAGTTAGAGACTTTATCTTTTGTTTCCATAAGCAATAAGCTGTGGAGGAATCTCCCACAGCTTTTCTGTTTTATAGAAACACATGCTTTTTTGCCTTTTCTTCTATTCGATACTAATCTTAATATATGCAGGTTGTTTAAAATTTTACAAGTATAATAATGATAAAGATTTTTAAATTAACTGACCTGTACTTTTTGTACCCAATTGGTTTATTCATCTCAAAAGTGAGACAAATAATCATAGTATAAAGACTTAATATTACAGTTAAAAGAGATTCTATTAGACTATAGTTCAACAAGTTTTGCAATCCTTTATAGGATGCTCTATTTGGTTTAAACTTTTTTTGTGATATAGGTAGACATACATGCTTATTATATAAAATTACGAAAAATTTTTCATACAAAGGAGTGGTTAGTTTGAGTTACAAAATAGGGATTTTAGTAGATAAAGCAAGTAAGGGTAATGATGCGGAGACGGATAGTGCTAATAAACAAAAACAGATTACTGCAGAAAAGATAAAAGAGGCTCTTTCGGAAGATTATGAGTTGTTAAAAATTACTGCAGATAAAAAAATAATAGAGAAACTAAAAAGTAGCGATGTGGATATAGTATTTAATCTCAGCACAGGTGTTAGAGGCGGCAGCAGGCAATCACAAATACCCGCAATAATGGAGATGATAGGAATCCCCTATGTAGGCTCGGGTGTGCTGTCGCATGCTATGGCACTTAATAAGGCAGTAGCAAAGAAGATGTTTTTATATCATAATGTTTCGACACCAAAATTTCAAGTATTTACTACAGGTGAAGAGGAATTTGATTCTGATTTAAATTTTCCAGTCATTGTCAAACCTGCATGTGAAGGTTCGGGATTTGGTATTCATAAAGATAGTGTTGTTTATGATAAGAAAAGTTTGTTAAAAAAGATTGAAGAGCTTCTAAAAGAATATCGGCCGCCCATATTGGCGGAAGAGTTCATTAAAGGTAGAGAATTTACTGTAGGCATAATAGGAAATGGCGATAAGAAGAGAATTTTGCCAATCATGGAGATAGACTTTAAAGACATTCCTGAAGAATATGGTAAGTTTTATACCTTTGAGGTAAAGTCGGAGCTTGGAGACCAAACCAGGTATTATTGTCCTGCATCGTTAAGTAAAGAACAGGAAAAATCCATAAAAAAGATAGCATCAAAAGCCTTTGATTCATTGGGGTGCAGAGACTTGGCCAGAATAGACATTATTTTAAAAGGTGGAATTCCTTATGTAATCGAGGTTAACAGTTTGCCTGGATTGCAGCCGGTTTATAGCGACTTACCAAAGATGGCAGACGCAGCCGGAATATCTTATAAAGCTTTAATTAATCGAATATTAGAAGAATCGGTAAAAAGAATAAAAAGTAAAGAAAGGAGAGCAGTATATGGTAGATAGAAATGTAAGTTTCGCAGTTATTGGAGGAGGCAATGGAGGAAAAGGAATAGCAGCCTACTTGGCTAATATGGGTCATAAAGTTAACTTGTATAATCGTACTTTTGATAAAATAAGAAAAATTAAAGAGTTAGGCTTCATTGAGATGGAAGGCACTATATCCGGAAGAGGGTATATGGACAAGGTTACGGATAAAATAGAAGAAGCCATCAATGATGTTGACATTATAATGATAGTGACAACGGCAAATGCTCATAAGCATATTGCCCGGGAAATAGCTCCGTATGTATCAGATAAACAATATATCGTATTAAACCCGGGCAGGACCGGCGGAGCCTTGGAAATGCTCAGAATAATCAAAAGTATAAATTCATTTAGATGTCCCTGTATAGTTGAGGCTCAGACTTTGCTCTTTGCTTGCAGATCCATGGACGAAGAAAAGATTAATATACTTAAGAAAAAGAATTATGTTAAGGTTGCCGCTATGCCGGCAATAAGAACAAAAGAGTTTATAAACAAAATACACCATATTATACCCGAATTTGTCGATGGAGGCAGTGTATTGGATACAAGTTTTAATAATATAGGCGCTATACTGCATCCCATACCTACAATTTTGAATTGCGGAAGGATCGAAGATACCAAAGGCGATTTTCTGCACTACATTGAAGGAATAACACCATCAGTGGGAAAAATAATAGGGGAAGCGGATAATGAAAGAATACGCATTGCCGAAATGCTTGGTGCTAAACCTATTTCACTTATTGAATGGCTTGGTTATACTTATGATGCATATGGGACAACGGTTTGTGATGCACTGCATATGGTAACGGGATATATGGGAATAAAGGCTCCCGACACCTTGGATACAAGGTATATTAGTGAGGATGTACCTCAAAGTCTTGTTCCTATAGCTGATATGGGGCAATATTTGGGCATTGCAACACCCGTAATTAATTCAATTATTCATTTATCCTCTATAATTCATGGTGTAGACTATGCAAGAATAGGCAGAAAAATATCTGATATGGGGCTTGATGGATTAACTTTAGATGAAATAAGAAGCTTTGTTGCTTATGGTGAAATATTTGAATCAGAAGGAGAGGTGGTATGATGAAAAAGTATTTGGGTGCCGCTATCGGCAATTGCGTACATGTAGGCGGAATAGTAAACTTTTTCCGTTTAGCAGAAAACGAAGGTCATAAGACTTATTTCATGGGTGCTGCAGTGAGTATTGAAAGACTGATTGAAAAAATATCGGAAATAAACCCGGATGTAGTGGCAATAGGCTATAGGTTGACACCGACGAATGCGGTTCCCTTATTAAATGAGTTGGAGCTGCAAATTAATGAAAAAGGACTTCGTGATATTAAATGGATTTTTGGCGGAACAAAGCCTGTCGCCGATATAGCAGAGAGTTATTCGTTTTTCTCAACTATATTTGACGGAACGGAGGACATAGATGATGTGATAGATTTTTTGCGCGGTAAATATTTAAAAGAAGTAGAAACATCATATCCAAGTAATATTACAGACAGGATTAAAAGCAAATATCCCTATCCAGTTTTAAGGCATATTTTTGGACTTCCTTCTTTGGAAGATACTATAGAAGGTGTTAAAACTATTGCCGAATCAAAAGTTTTAGATGTGATATCCATTGGACCGGATCAAAACACTCAACAATTTTTCTTTAATCCGGAAAAGATGAATCATGATCTTGATGGTGCCGGCGGAGTGCCTCTTCGCCAAGAAGATGATTTCCGAGAATTATTCAATGCTTCTCGGAGAGGTAACTTTCCTTTGCTAAGGTGTTATAGCGGGACGTCAGAAATATTTAAATTTGCGGAAATGTTAAAGGACACAATTAATAATGCCTGGTGTGCAGTCCCTTTATGTTGGTATAATGTATTAGACGGAAGAGGCACAAGGCCTGTATGTGAGTCAATTACGGAGGGACAGAAGCTTATGAAGCTGCATGCTAAATGGAATATTCCGATTGAAGTAAACGAGGCACATCATTGGAGCCTGAGGGATGCCCACGATACCATAGGTGTAGTGATGGCATTTCTAGCAGCCTATAATGCAAAAGCAATGGGTGTAAAGGATTATATTGCACAATATATGTTTAATGTGCCTCCTGCTTTGCATCATAAAATGGATTTGGCAAAGATGTTGGCCAAAGTAGAATTGATAGAATCTTTGGAAGACGATGACTTTAAGGCATATAGACAGGTGAGAACGGGACTGGCCAGTCTGAGTGCCGACTTGGATGTGGCAAAAGGACAGCTGGCTTCTTCCACTTATATGATGATGGCGCTAAGGCCTCATATAGTGCATGTGGTAGGCTTCAGTGAAGCGGACCATGCGGCTACGGCTGTAGAGGTAATCGAAAGCACCAAAATAGTTCGAGGAGTTATTCGTTCTACTCTTGATGGAATGACGGATATGTGCAAAGACGGGGAAGTCCTAGAAAGAAAAAATGAATTGCTAAGTGAGGCTAAATATTTACTGGATACTATTAAAGAGCTATATCAAGGCAGCGCAGATCCATGGAGTGACCCTGAGGTATTAGAGGATATAATAAAGCGAGGTATAATAGACGCACCCCATTTAGTAAATAATCCAAGTGCCAAAGGGACTTTAGAGACCAGAATTATAGACGGTAAATGCCTAGCCTATTCTAAAGTAATGAATAAGGTTATCACGGAAAGAGAAAGAATTGAAGAGATTTTAGATGCAGAGAAGAAGACTTTTGCTGTATCGTAGTTGTTACCATTACTTTGATAATTATATAGGGTTACTGTTCAGATATAACCATAGAATAGTTTATTATATTTGCTACGATTACTGAGTTACAAGGCTAATGGTCTGTAAAGCTCATTCTAGGCGAAATCAAAACCCCCCGGTAATTTTACTATTTTGTTTATAACTATTCCTATATTCACAGATGATTTCGCTTTTCTTTCATTTCACCAACAGACCTTAAGCATCTCCACAATGTAATCTTAAACAAATATTAATAATCTACAGTAAAGAAATATAAAAATCTATATTAAGAATAAATTATATCTGAGCAGTATCCTATAGAGTTTAATGATATAAACTGTAGTTTTTGATGTTTGATTTTGATAGATTTTTGTGCTAATATTAATTGTGTTAAAAAATGCGCCCGTAGCTCAGCTGGATAGAGTACTTGACTACGAATCAAGGGGCCGTGAGTTCGAATCTCGCCGGGCGCACCACTTTGAAAGCGATTCTTCAGGGAATCGTTTTTATATTATTAATGAAAGACAAGCCTTTTATGGTAAAAATGATTCGGAAATGTTTATTCCTGATAATTTTTTTTAAATATGGTATAATGTATATAAAGGGATGGCAGATAAAAGAAACTTGAAGAAGGTAGGATTAACGTTTATAAGGCTTTTTAGTATAAACAAAAATTTAGTATAAGCACATTAGAACCACCTTTTTTAAGGGGGTTTTATTATACATGGAATTAAGAAAATTATTATTTTAGATATAAGTAATTTTGGAAGGGAGTGAAATATCAATGAAAAAAAACTATAGAATCAAAAAAACCTTATCCATCAAACAATTTATTGCAGAATTAGGCGGAGACTTTACTGAACATATGAAAAAAAGGATAATGGATTTATGGCCAAGATGTGTTCTGACAAGGGAGTCGGATAAATATATACTTGAGTTAAAACATGTTGAGCATATAAAGCATGCTTGCCCTAAAGGTAAAGGTAAGAGAAAAAAAGAATATGTTTATGGTCAATTAATAATTGATGAAGGTAATTTATATTTTTCAAAAGATTGTATAGAAGACGAATCAACTATGAAAATTCCTATGGTAGATAATATGTACAATTCTTTAAGTAATGTGGATATGCATTATGGTGACGGTGTTGAAGCAAAAAGAATTGATGATAGCAATATTGATTCTTTAATAAATAATATATTGTATGCATGTCCTCCCATGTCTAAAAAGCATTTAGAGATAATATCCAAGTACTGGGATGTGGATGATTTTAATAATAAGGTATATCGTGTGACAGACGAATCGATAAACGAAGAGGCAAACATTTTATAAGCATTTTTAATAAAGTGATAGGAGTGATATTAAATGAAAATCAACTTTATAGGGCATGCTTGTTTTCTTATTGAAGACAGCGGATATTCATTGCTGATTGACCCATTTATAAAAGGAAATCCGACTGCTGCAGTTAAACCGGAGGATTTAAAACCAACACATATATTGGTAAGCCATGCACATGGTGATCATCTGGGTGATGCCGTAAAAATTGCAAAAAATACAAAAGCCAAAATATATACAACCAATGAATTAGGAGGTCAACTTTCAGAAGAGGGAGTAGAGACTGTTTCCGGTCATATAGGCGGTAAAGCCAAGACCGAATTCGGAAGTATAAAATTCTTTCAAGCTTTTCATGGGAGCGGTATAGCGGGAGGGTTTGCATGCGGCTTTGTAATCAATATAGGCGGCAAAAAGATATATCATGCAGGCGATACCGGCCTAACCAAGGATATGGAACTATTAGAACGAGAAGATATCTATCTGGCTATGTTGCCCATAGGTGATTTCTACACTATGGGTCCGGAAGATGCATTGGAAGCTGTAAAAATGATAAAGCCAAAACATGTAATACCTATGCATTACAATACCTTTCCCCCGATAGAGCAAGATCCGGAATCCTTTGCTAAAAACGTAACGGAAGAGACACCCGCAGAGGCAATCGTGCTGAAACCGGGAGAATCTGTAGAGTTATAAATTTTTAATAGAATAATATAACAAAGTCTAGATAAATAAAGGGGGATTATTTATGAATTTTGATGTTGAATCAGTCAGAAAACAATTTCCTGCGTTGGAGAGAAAAATTAACGGTTACCCTGCAGCATATTTGGATTGTCCTGGCGGCACCCAAGTCCCTCAACGCGTCGTTGACAAAGTAGTTGAATATTTAATATGGCATAATTGTAATATACACGGTGCTTTTGCTACCAGCATAGAGACGGATGCAATAATACTGGATGGCAGAAAAGCTTATGCCGATGTTTTTGGTTGCTCATGGGAAGAGGTTTCCTTCGGTGCAAATGCCACTACGTTGAATTTTAACTTGGCTCATGCAATAGCCAGAGATTTAAAGCCGGGAGATGAAATAGTAATTACCGATATGGATCACGAAGGCAATAGAGGTCCTTGGGAGATACTTGAGGAAAGAGGTATTATTATAAGAGATGTAAAACTTGATTTGGAAAAATGCATTATAGATATGAAAGATTATAAAAGCAAACTAAATTCCAAAACAAAAGTTGCGGCATTTAATTATGGTTCAAATGGGGTAGGAACTGTAAGCAATGTAAAAGAAATGACAAGATTGGCAAAAGAAGTTGGGGCTATAACTGTAGTAGATGCTGTTAATTATGCACTTCATGGACCTATAGATGTAAAAGATATAGGCTGTGACTTTTTATTTTGTTCCGCTTATAAGTTCTTCGGCCCCCATGTCGGCATTTTATACGGTAAAAAGGATGTCATGGAATCATTGAAAGCGATAAAAGTGAAAGAGCAGGAAGACTGGGCTCCTTTAAAATTTGAAACGGGAACGCTAAATCATGAAGGAATATATGGTGCGGCGGAATCAGTAGAGTTTATCGCTTCTATAGGAGAAAAATATGAAGAGCATTTCACGGATAAACTGGAAGGTCTAAGAGGCAGAAGAAGAAAAGTTATAGCCGGGATGTTGGCAATAGAAGCATATGAAAAGCCTATTACAGAATATTTGATTGATGAACTGTGGAAAATCCCCGGTGTAAAAGTATATGGTCCGCCTAGGGAATACCAAAGGACTTCCACAATATCTTTTACAATGTCAAATAAAACACCAAGAGAAGCGGCAGAATACTTAGGTGAAAAAGGTATTTTTGTTTGGGACGGAGATTTCTTTGCGTCCAAAACCGTATGTGTATTAGGACTAAAAGAAAGTGGTGGTTTAATCCGTATCGGATTAGCGCCTTATAATACCAAGGAAGAAGTGGATAGAGCCCTAGAAGCAATTAAAGAATTGGCTGCGATGTAATTTATAAATGTTCATTAAAAAATACTCAAGGGAGATGAGATAATGAAAAGCAGGATAGAAATATTAAAGGGTGACATAACTAAACTACAGGTCGATGCTATAGTAAATGCTGCAAATAATAGTTTGCTCGGTGGCGGCGGTGTTGACGGTGCAATCCATAGGGCAGCAGGACCGAAACTTCTAGAAGAATGCAGAGGACTTGGCGGTTGCGAAACAGGGGAGGCCAAGATTACTAAAGGCTATAATCTTCCTGCTAAATATGTGATACATACTGTCGGACCAGTTTGGAGGGGCGGAAAGAATAATGAAGATGAACTGCTTGGAAACGCTTATGCTAATTCTTTAAAACTTGCTAAAAAGAATGATCTGAAAACCATAGCATTTCCAGGTATCAGCACGGGCGTATATGCCTTTCCTTTAGAAAGAGCTGCAGATATCGCCATTAAGGAAGTGTCAGAGTTTTTAAAAAATGATGATACAGTAGAAAAGGTTGTATTTGTACAATTTAGCGATAAGGCATACAAGCTATATGAAGAAAAACTGTTACAGTCCATACCTTAACTGTTTCTGATAAGCAGCTTATTATATTTGCTACGATTGCTGAACAATGGTTGAATGATAGCGGAGCAATAGCTGAACAGTTGGAATGCAGGGCGGTTATCAACCGCCGGTACAGCAGTTTTTCATTGAAGCATAAGATCCTTCGCTATCGCTCAGGATGACGTTATATACAATATCTGAATTGTAACGAAAAGCTCATGCTTGAAAAATTTCCTTCGGATTAGCATTGATAATTTTAAAAATGTTTATTATAATAACAAGGTACGAATAAATGCACCTATAGCTCAGCAGGATAGAGCAACGGTTTCCTAAACCGTGTGCCGGGGGTTCGACTCCCTCTAGGTGCACCACTATAGAAAAATACCACTGTGAAGTGGTTTTTTTTATAGTGAAATAAGATAGAGGATTCGAACGGGCGGAGAAAGAAAAGGCGACCATTGGGAGCGTTTTCCCGCCCCGGCCTGATAGGGAACGGAGTGACCGGAGGGAATCCCTCTAGGTGCACCACACATTGTCTGAAAACTCTTGTCTTACAAGGGTTTTAGTTGTTTTTTGTGTCCCTACTTCTAATACAATATAAATTTTGAACGATATAAAGTTAGATTAAGGGAAGAATAATATCTATGCTTGCGGATATAAATTTTTGCTTATGAATTATAAAACAAATTGAATTTACTGAAAAATACATAATTTTTGAGAAATGTCATTCTGAACGCAGTGAAGAATCTTGTATTTCCAAGGCACTAAGATTACCCGCTAAAGCTCATAATAACAATAATGTGACTTTTTTTCAGTTACTTCGTGCAAATAACTTTGAGACCAATAGAGAATTTACCATCAATAATTATTTTTATATGCAGAGAGAAAGAATTTATGTTAATATAAACAAGTAATTTGACAACAAAGGAGAGGATATTGCTATGGATTTGGCTCTTCCCATAATGGGAGGACTGGGCTTGTTTTTGTACGGAATGAACATGATGGGTTCAGGCTTGGAAAAAGCAGCCGGCAACAAGCTTAAAAGGATGGTAGAAGCATTAACAACCAACAGATTTAAAGGGATTTTGGTAGGCACATTCGTCACTATGCTTATCCAAAGCAGCAGTGCTACTACAGTAATGGTGGTCGGATTTGTAAATGCCGGAATAATGACTTTACCTCAGGCAATTGGGGTTATTATGGGTGCAAATATAGGTACTACGATAACAGCGCAATTGATAGCTTTTAACTTAATAGACTATGCACCTTTAGCTGTTGCAATAGGAGTTGCTATATGGATAGCAGCAAAAAATAAAAAGGCAAAGACTTATTCAGAGGTTCTGCTTGGGTTTGGGATTCTTTTCATAGGTATGGATATGATGGGTGAAGGGCTTAAGCCTCTTGCCGAGCTTCCTGCATTTATAACAATCATAACCGGTTTAAGAAATCCGATAATGGGAATGCTGGTAGGATTTGCCCTTACAACTATTGTTCAGTCCAGCTCTGCATCAATCGGTTTACTACAAGCATTAGCCGGGCAGAGATTGGTGAATATGAACATGGCTTTCCCGATTTTATTCGGAGAAAATATCGGCACTACTACAACTGCACTACTATCCAGTATTGGCGCAAGCAAGGCGGCAAAGAGAGCTGCTGTTATCCACCTTCTCATGAAAATAATCGGAACAATTATTTTTATGACCCTTCTTAGATATCCTATAGGAGCACTGGTGGTTAGGCTAACCCCCGGCGATACTGTGAGACAAATCGCAAATGCACATACTACATTTAACATACTAAATACTATAATCCTATATCCTTTTAGCACATGGATAGTAAAGGCGGCAGAGTTTTTAGTATCCGGCAATGGCAGTAAAGACATGCTGGAGTCAAAGTATTTGGATAGGCGTATTATAGAAACCCCTTCAATCGCTTTCGGACAGGCAGGACGGGAGACCATCAGAATGGGAAACATGGTATTAGAAAATCTTGCAGCATGTAAGAGGGTACTTTTGGAGGACAAAATAAAAGGAATAGATGAGATATTTGCAAGAGAAAAATCCATTAATAAGATTCACCGAGAAATAACCGATTATCTTGTACTTCTTTCAAATGCACCGATGACGGAAGAACTGCACGCAGATGTTAATGCAATGCTGTATGTTATAGGAGATATAGAAAGAATTGGGGATCACGTTGAAAATATAACAGAGCTGGCACAGTTTAAATATGACAATAATTATGGTTTTTCACCTCAGGCTGCTGAAGAACTTACAGAGATGTTCGATAAGTGCAACGAAGTATTTCAAACTTCCTTGGAAGCATATCGTGTTACTGACGAAAAAATGGCAAGGCGCGTACTTGTTATGGAAGATGAAGTGGATAGACTGGAAGAAAAAAATCGCGCAAATCATATATATAGATTAAACAAGATGCTGTGCAGTACCGGATCGGGAATAGTATTTTTGGATGTAATCAGTAATTTAGAGAGAGTATCTGACCATGCAAGTAATATTGCAATGTATGTGTTGGATAAATTTAAGAACAATTAGAAAAAAATCAATATATGCCTTATCAATGTTTTTTATTTCTTTGGGAAATAACACATGTCAGTAAAAAACCGTTTTTATTCTCCTTAATAAGTTTATTATAACGGGCGGAAAAAATCATTTCATAAAGTTATTTTATTACTATAAAAACTTGTTTTTTTATATGGTTACAAAAGTAGACTAGCCTGAATAAAATATATCAAGGAGGTGATAAATGTGTTTGAAATTATTAAAAAGCATATAACTAAAAACCGCTCGTATAAAAGCTTGATACCTCAGGGAATTGTTGTTCACGAGACAGACAACCCCGGAGGAACAGCGGAGGCACATTATAGATATTTCAATTCAGCTGATAGGCAGGCATCTGCACATGCATTTATCGATTGGGATATTATTTTGCAAACAATACCGTGGGATGAACAAGCTTGGCATGCAGGCGCATATGCCAATACAAGATTTATAGGCATAGAACTATGTAGGCCATCTAAGCATGATGATATAAAATTCGGTGCTGTTTGGG
>CAYXUX010000008.1:0-33847 GCA_964468275.1 uncultured Clostridiaceae bacterium | reverse complement strand
CAACTATATGGTTTAACAACGTAAGTTAATAAACTAATGCGGCGAAGCCGCTTTTTTTTATGTTTTTACTTAATTACAATCACCGGTAAGCCGGTGACACTATAAATTTTGTGTTTCCAATATATTAAAATTGTTTACAATGATTCAGGATGACAATTATTTGACTATTTAACTGGTAGATTTTACATCTGTATAGGCTTTGAAGTGAAAATAAAATCTGTAAATTGGTTAAAAAAAGATGACATTTTATCAGGTTTATAAATTATCCATAAAATAATTTTATGGATATTCATTAAATTATAGTATTTTATTTTTATATAATTCTATAATATTATTTATTTAAAGGTGAAATCTTTATCAAACTTTTTTAAACAAAATATATTATATTTTAATAAAAGATTCCATGTCTAAAGAGGAAAAGCTCCACAATTCATTAATGTCAAGATGCAAGGTTGTTAAAATTCTTTTGAGGTAAATAGGATAAACGTTATTTTATGATTAATACGGTTATTTTAAGGGGTGATACGATGATATACGGTATATCACATATCGGAATAGGTGTTAAAAATATCGAAAGCAGTTTAGAGGCATTTGCTAAAGCACTTAACGTAAAAGTTCCTGAAATAGGGTTTTCAGCTGAGCGAAATATGAGGTTTGCTGTTATTGATATTGGCGGTGTAGGCATTGAATTTCTGGAAGATAGTAGCGAAAATGGCAGGGTGGCAAACTTTGTGAAAGAAAATGGTGACGGCATAGAACATATTTGTTTCCTTACAGATAATATTGAAGGTGATATGGAGCAGTTGAAACAACAAGATCTCCAATTTGTTAATAATAAACCTAATATAGGTTTAAGGGGTAAGAAGGTGGCCTTTTCAAAAGGTGGAGGTTTAAAAGGAATTAAGTTTGAGCTTTCTGAGCCATAAAAATTAGAAAGTTCTTTATATTAAAATTTATAAAAAGGTGGGTTACAAATTATGAAAATTGGTTTTATAGGGTTAGGGAAAATGGGTAAGTATATGGCATTGAATATGTTAAAAAGCGGGGATGAATTCATAGTTAACGATGTTGCAAGCGATAATTTTCCTGTTTTTGAAGAAAAAGGTGCTGTTTGTACCACTGACATAAAAAAGGTAGCTGAAGCGGATATTGTCTTTTTAAGTTTACCTAACAGTGAAGTGGTACAAAATGTGGTTATAGGGGAAAATGGCCTTATTAAATATCTGAAGAAAGATTGTATAATAGTTGATCTGAGTACCATAACATATGAAACAACTATAGAAATTGCTAATATACTTAAAAAGTCGGGGATTGAGTTTATTGATGCACCGGTTTCAGGAATGGAGGCAAAAGCTGAAGAAGCTACATTAGCTGTAATGTGTGGCGGTTCTCAAAAGGCCTTTGACAAGATTAAGCCCTATTTGGAGCTTATTGGAAACACCATTCTTTATATGGGGGAATCGGGGAGCGGACAGCTTACAAAGTTGATTAATCAGCTACTGTTTGATATTAATGTTGCCGCCTTATCGGAAATTCTCCCCATGGCGGTTAAAATGGGCTTAGATTCCGAAAAAGTTGGTCAAGTTGTTAATAATGGTACCGGAAGAAGTTTTGCATCTGAATTTTTCATACCCCGAAACATAAAAAGGGATTTTACCGAAGGGTATCAATTGAAAAATGCATATAAGGATTTAATCAGTGCTGCGGAGATTTCGGCAAAGTTTTGCATACCTTTACCTGTATTGCACGCTGCTACTACTACTTATCAAATGGCATTGCTTCAAGGATACGGAGACAAAAATAAAGGCTCCATGATTAATGTTTTTGAAAAGCTGTTGGACGTAGAGTATAAATCTTAATAAATTCAAAAAAAGGGGTTGATAAATGTGACTAGAAGAGGAGACCTGAATGATACAACCGAGGCTTACTATGTCGGTTTAATGAATTCAGTGGGTTATAGAAAAAAGGATTTATCGAAACCTATTATAGGTGTGGTTAATTCTTGGAATGATGTCAATCCGGGACATAAGCCCTTAAAAGAATTAGCGGTATATGTAAAAGAGGGTATTTGGGCAGCCGGTGGTGTTCCTGCAGAATTCAATGTTCCTGCACCTTGTGATGGTATGGCTCAGGGCGAAGGTATGCATTATGTCCTGCCTCAAAGGGATTTATTGGCTGCTTCGATAGAGGCTATGGTTGAAGCCCACGGTTTTGACGGATTGGTTTTTCTTTGTTCTTGTGATAAAATCATTCCCGGCATGCTTATGGCTGCCGCACGCATCAATCTTCCTTCAGCTTTTTTAACAGCCGGAGCTATGCTGCCTTACGAAGAGTGCGGCATAGAATTTGTTACATCAGATTTGAAGGAAGCCATAGGGAAGCGTAATAGCGGTGAAATTGATGAAGAAACATTTGACAGATGGAGAGGCAATATGTGTGCTTCAATGGGAACCTGCTCAATGTACGGTACCGCTAATACTATGGGTGCTTTTTTAGAGGCTGTGGGACTGGCACCTTTTGGTTCGTCTACAATGCTTTATTGTGAATCGGCGAAGTTTCATCAGGCTAGAAATGTAGGGGAACGTGCAGTAGAACTTGTAAAGGAAAAGAAAAATATATCTTATTTTCTTAACGAAAGCTCTTTAGCTAATGGAATTAAATATATTTCCGCTACCGGAGGCTCAACAAATGCTGTGCTTCATATAATGGCCTTATCTCAAGTAATGGATTCAGACCTTACTCTTGAACAATTTGATGAAATACAATCTTCAGTACCGGTAATAGCGAAATTTAAACCTTCTTCTGATTTTAATATAAACGATTTTCATAAAGCAGGAGGAGTCTTAGCTGCCCTTTCATCTATAAGGGATTATTTGGTCCTTGAGGTTCCGTCGATTATGGGAGAAACTTTAGAAGAGTACCTTAAAAAATTTAAAGTATCTGTAGACAGGAGTGTAATCCATTCCATAGAAAATCCCTTATCAAAAAACGGATGTTATTCAATATTAAAAGGCAATTTAGCTCCGGATGGGGCGGTGGTTAAAAAGACGGGTGTAGATCCGAAAATGTATAAGCACACCGGTCCTGCCGTTGTTTTTAATTCCGAAGAAGAGGTGCGCGACTATCTATTGAACAAAAAGGTAGAACCCGGTTCAGTGCTTGTCATCAGATATGAGGGACCAAAAGGCGGTCCGGGTATGAGAGAACTTTCAATACCTGCAGCTATGCTTGTCGGTATGGGACTGCATACATCTGTAGCCATGATTACTGATGGGCGCTTTTCCGGTGCCACCAGAGGCCCTTGTGTCGGACACATTTCGCCTGAAGCTTGGGCTGGAGGTCCGATAGCATACGTTAATGACGGAGATATTATAGAAATTGATTTGGAAGAAAAAAGGATTGAAGTATTGATTTCACAGGAAGAAATGAAAAAACGTAAAGAAAAATTCGATAAAAAAGAGTCCGATGGTTTAAAAGGAGTGCTGAAAGCTTACCGAGAGGGAGTCAGCGGTGCTGAAAAGGGTGCGGTTTGGCTCTATGATGATAAAAAACTATAAAACCTATACTATGTTTTTATATTTAAAAACAGAATTATATATGATTTAAAGTTTTCTATAAGAAGTATGTTTTAGGAATATTGATTCATCTTAGTTAGAGGGAGGGTATCAAAAAAAAAGAGAAAAAACAGAATTAAAATTCAAATTTTAAATGAGGAGTGATTATGATGAAAAAAAAGTATTTATTAATTTCCCTTATGATTGTTGTAGTTATGCTAATTAGTTTAACAGGTTGTTCTTCAAAACCCACAACTCCTTCCGGAGAAGGCCAGGGGGCAGAAGGCGATGTTAAGCAGGAAGAATTTCCGACAAAACCTGCGGAGGCATTAATCTTCGTGGGGCCGGGTGGCTCAGGTGATATTCTTATCAGAGCCCTTGCGCCTATTGTTTCTGATTACCTTGGACAACCGGTTGTCCCTGTAAACATGGAAGGCGGCAGCGGTGCTGTTGCGTTAAACGAAATGCTTTCCAGATCATCGGATGGCTACACTATATTCCATCAAACCTCAACACTGCCATATACGATTACTTCAGGTGGAATAGATGTGAATCCCGATGATATACTTCCCCTTGCGATTGTTACTGCTGCACCGCAAACAATAGTTGTAAGAGCTGACAGTCCTTTTAAAACATTGGAAGACTTTGTAGAACATGCTAAAGCTAATCCAGGTAGTGTTATATGCGGCGGAAGCCATTTGAACGGGTCAAACCATATAGTATTTCTTAAACTGATGGAAGCGGCAGGAATAGATTGTCAATATGTTCCATACTCAGGCGGCGGAGACAATATGCTGGGTTTATTGGGTGGAGATATTGTAGCGGCAACACCCTCATTGGCTGCCCCGGCACCTTATGTTGAATCAGGCGAGATGAGAATATTGGCTATGACCGGTTCCGAGCGGCATCCTGATTATCCGGATGTACCCACATTTTCTGAATGCGGTTATACGTCACTGGAGAATGATTTCTTATGGAGAGGCCTTTTCTTAAAGAAGGGAACACCTCAGCATATTGTGGATAAATGGGAAGAAGCTATAAAAAAAGCTGTTGAAGATCCCAGATGGGACGATTATATGAAAACAACGGCAGATGATTTGTATTTTGCTACCGCTGATGAATTCCAAAAAATATGGCAAGAGACTATTGATGTTGGCACTAAATTCTTTTCAGGAAAATAATTAATATCCGGGTGTGTGGGGGATTTCTTTCCCCCACACCTGAAAAAACGGGAGGTTAGCATATGAGTTATAAGAAAGCAACGTATATTACTTTAGCGGTTTTTAGCATAATCGGTGTAGTTTTCTTTATAATGTCAACATCATTTATAAATCATGGTGGAATAAAATCAGTGGGTCCCGAGCTTTTTCCGCAGATAAACAGTGTACTGCTAATTATTGCATGTGTTTTAGGTGCTATAGGGACTTTCAAAAAGGAAGACAAGTTTATAAAGTTTGAAAAACTCGGCTTGATAATTTTCACTTTAGTATGGCTGTTAATCTTTGTAGCGATATGGAAATATGCCAAAGCATTTTATTTGTCCGCATTTATCCTTATTTTTGGTTTGGTTTTCGTTTATAACCCGAATAAGGAAATAAAGAAAAAATTGATTAATGCATTCATTCTTTCCTTATCGCTTAATTTATTTATTTTTATTGTATTTGAGAAGGTTTTATCAATCAGATTCTAAAGAAACGGAGGTGCTTTTGTTTTGCAATTGCTTTTCAGTAATTTTGTTCAAATTTTTTCATTTGAGATATTCCTTGTGATTTCGTTTGGGACATTATTCGGCTTATTAATCGGGGCACTGCCGGGTTTGGGAGCGACTATCGGTATTTGCCTTCTCCTGCCTTTGACTTATAAAATGACCCCGTTAACCTCAATATTGATGCTTATGGCTCTTTATAACGGCGGGGAATACGGCGGTTCCATTTCATCAATAATACTGGGAGTACCGGGAACACCGGGTGCAACCGCAACTATATTGGATGGGTATCCGATGTCTAAGAAAGGTTATCCGGGGAAGGCTTTAGGTTATTCCTTAACGGCTTCAACCATCGGAGGAATATTCGGAGCTTTATGTTTAATGTTTTTGACTTTAGCTTTGACCAAGGTAACCTTAAATTTTCGTGATCCTGAGTTTACTTTATTAGGTCTGTTGGGCTTAATCTGTGTAGCCGGATTAGATTCCAAAGATGTGTATAAAAGTGCGGTTTCTATTTTCCTCGGTATTCAAACGAGTTTGATTGGAGTAGATTTTTTTTCAGGAGCCAAGAGATTTACTTTCGGAAGCATAAACTTAATGGAAGGCTTTACTTTAGTATCATTATTGATTGGCCTTTTCGCTGTTTCGGAAGCTTTGATTATGTTGGAAGGCGATCTTAGTAAACGACATGTTACGGATAAGAAAAATTTAAAAGTTGGAATCACGCTGAAGGAATTTAAAAATGTTGCAAAAGATATATTCAAAGGAAGCATTATTGGTACCATAATAGGAATACTCCCGGGTCTGGGTGCGGGGCCGGCTTCTTGGTTTTCTTACGCGGAAGCTAAAAGGAGCTCAAAAACACCTGAAAAATTTGGTGAAGGTATGCCTAACGGTATAGTAGCCCCGGAGTCAGCAAATAATGCGGTAGTAGGCGGATCCATGATTCCTTTATTGACACTTGGGATACCGGGTTCACCAGCAGCGGCGGTCATCATGGGTGCATTAATGATTCACGGAGTTAAAATGGGCCCGTTACTGATGAAGAACGATCTGGAGCTGATACATGGGATATTTTGGGGTTTCTTGCTGGCTGTTATAGCTATGTTTATATATGCAAAATATACTACTACGATTTTTGCCAGACTTCTTACTCTTCCTCAATACGCTGTAAGCCCCATAGTATTATTTTTAGCCTTAATAGGGACATATGTTCCCCGCGCAAATATCTTTGACGTTTGGGTTGCTATTATAGTCGGCGGAATAGCATTTATATTAAGGAAACTTGATTTTTCATTACCTTCCTTTATTTTGGCTTTTATACTTGGACCGATATTGGAGGAGGGTTTTAGGAGATCTTTAATGATTTCAAATGGAAGATGGAGTATTTTTGTAACCAGGCCATATTCTATATGCATAATTCTGTTGATAGCATTTATGATTGCTAGTATAGCTTATTCTAAAATTAATTCAAGAAAAAAAGAAAATGGGGATATTAAAGATGATAGTATAAATTTGGATACCGGAGGCTTGGATCTTTAAAAAATAAATATTGGAAGCTAGGTTACTTTGCATTTTCAAAAATGAATTCTATAAAAGATTTTACTAAAGCAAGTTTTTTTACGCTATCTCTGTAATATATAGCGGTTTCCCAAAGCAAAGGATGTCCCTTATTATCCTTTAAGGGAATTGTGAAAAAGTCTTTTTCGTCTTCATCAAATAACATGCTGGGGGATATTGTATAACCTAAACCATTTGCAACCATTTTCTTAGTGATCTCTAAGTTGTCTACGGTCATTGCGATTAACGGTGGACCTGAAAAGTTTTCATTCCACCAATCCGTAATAAGTGTTTTTAAAGACGGATCCCTAGCACCATCAATGCGGGGCAGCGATGGAAGGTCTTCAATATGGATTTCTTTATTACTGACTATATAAAGTTTTTCCGTAGCTACAGTATGTTTTTGATGACGCCAATAAGGTATATTACCCCTTATAAAACAAACATGTAATCTATTTTTAAGAACATAATCAATTAAATTGTTGCTGACATCTGTAATAACATTGAAATCTATGCCGGGGTAGAGTTTGGAGAATTTGTTAAGAAGATTTGGAAGTTTATATAACGAGTAAGTCCTGGTAGAACCTAAACGTAATATACCGTGTATTTGCTCGCCTTGGTTTGATAGGTTTTCTTGAAGATTTTTTAATTTTCTTAGCATTTCAGCGGCATAAGATGCGACAAGTTCTCCTTCTTTGGTAAAGTCGATTCCGTATCTTCCACGGTGAAACAAAAGAACGCCAAATTTCTTTTCAATCTGATTAATACGATAGGTTAAAGCAGGTTGAGAAATATAAAGACGTTTTCCGGTTTTCGTTATATTTTTTTCTTCATGCAATGTAGTAATTATTAACCAGTCACGTTCATTCAAGATAAGCAGCCTCCCAGCTAAAGCTATTTTAGTATATTAATTATATTATAATAAATGATTAAAAAGAAATAAAGGGTAAGTGACAAATTAGGATATAAAGCCTAAAAAATCCGTTACAGTTCAGACACTGTATATATTTACATTTTTTATTGCAGATTATTAATATTTGATTAAGATTGCGTTTTTGGAAAGGCTTATCAGAAATAGTTAAGGTATGAGCAGTAACAAAAAATCTAAAGTTAAAGTGAGGAATATAGTATGGATAATGAGTTCAAAAAAAATGTTATAAAGGAAAAGATTAATAAAGGTGAAACGGTTTTCGGGATATATATTGGAATACCGTCTCCAACACTTGTTGAAATGGCGGGATATTCCGGTTTTGATTTTGTACGGATTGATATCAGCCATATGCAAGCAGATTTGCTCACAATTGAGAATATGATACGTGCGGCAGAATTAAGCGGTGTTTGTCCCATGTTTAGAGTTAATAATGATAAAGACAGCATTGAGAGGATTCTTGAAGCGGGTGCTATGGGTATTGTGGTACCAGATATAGAAAGCCCGAGTGCGGCAAGGTCGGCAGTTGACGCTGCAAAATTTTATCCTATCGGGGACCGGGGAGTTTTCAGTGCAGCAAGAGTTTCCAGATATGGATGTATCGGTAGTGATAAATATGTAAAGTGGACGAATGAAGAAATTTTGATGGGGATTCAGATTGAAACTGAAAAGGCTGCTAATAGATTAGGAGAAATATTGGAAGAAGCTTCTGAAGGAATAGATATCATTTTAAGCGGTCGCGGTGATTTGGCTAATTCTTTGGGATTGCCGGGACAAAAAAATCATCCGGCTGTACTTGAATTGGAAGAAAGAATTTTCAAGGAAGCTAAGAGTCATGGGAAAAGTATATCGGTTAATCTGGATCCTACTGCTGAAAATTTTGCGAAGAATGTATCTTACTGGAAGGATAAGGGTGCCGATATTATTACATTAGGGCATGACTTAAATCTGATTAGAAAAAACTTCGAAAAAGTATTAAAAATTTCTCGCGAATCTTAAATAGAACAGTGTAACGCTTGAAAGAGAGCAATGACAGCGGTTTTTCACTAAAGGAGTGGAAACCGGTGTTAGTAAATCTTACAGGAATAATAATTTAATTATTCTGTACGAAATGTTTATAAAGTATTAACAGTTTAACGTTTAAAGGAGGACATTCAATGAAAACTTTAAGGATTGCAGCTGGGGCAGGATTTGCAGATGACAGGATACAATATGGCATTGATTTGGTGAACTACGGTGAATTAGATTATATTGTTTTTGAATGCCTTGCGGAGCGTACAATTGCAGAGGCATTGACCGCTAAGCTAAAAAATCCTATGCTCGGTTATAATAAATGGCTGGAGTATAGAATCGAACCTATTATAAAAAAAGCCAAAGAGAAAAATATTAAAATAATTTCAAATATGGGTGCCGCAAATCCCATTGAGGCCGCTAAAAAAGTCAAGGAAATTGCCGAAAGTCAAGGAATTGCCAACCTTAAAATTGCTGCTGTGACCGGTGATGATGTTATTGAAAAAATTCTTGAGATTAACCCGGTAATGATGGAGAACGGTAAAAGAATAAGTGAATTGGGGAAAGATAATATTGTTTCGGCTAATGCTTATCTGGGTGCTTTGCCTATAATAAATGCTCTCGCACAAAATGCTGATATAGTTATAACAGGGCGTGTTGCAGATCCCTCATTATTTGTTGCACCCATAGCATACGAATTCGGATATAAATCTGATGATTGGGACAAGCTGGGTAAGGCAACCTGTGCAGGTCATTTAATGGAATGTGCCGCATATGTTACGGGAGCTTTCTTTACGGACCCGGGTGCAAAAGATATTGATGGATTGGATAATTTAAGTCCGCCAATATGTGAGTTTAGTGAAAATGGAGATTTTATTATGACTAAATTGCCGGGATCCGGAGGAGAAATTAGTGTACGAACATGCAGCGAACAAATATTGTATGAGGTACACGATCCGTCGGAATATATAACACCGGATGTGGTTGCAGATTTTTCTAACGTAAGCTTTGAACAAGTTGACAAAGATAGAGTTAAGGTTATCGGAGCGACAGGTAAAAGTAAAACAGATACCCTAAAAACAGCAGTCGGTTATAGAGATAGTACTTTGATAGTGGCCGAGGTCTCTTATGCCGGATTTGGTTGTGTTGAGCGGGCAAAAATTACAGGTGAATCGGCACTTAAAAGGCTAAAGCGTTTTAATATGCCCATAACGGAGGAAAAGGTTGATATTATCGGGTATAATTCGATTTTTTCCGAAGAGTTTTATCCAGAGAAGGTTATACCAAATGAAGTGAGATTAAGAATAGCATTAAGGATTGAAACAAAAGATGAAAAAATTTTATACTTTATTGCAAATGAATTAAGAGCGATAACCGGGCATAACGGAGCTGCATATTATGGCGGTTCTGATTTAAATATCAAGGAGATTATTGCAATTAAATCTGCTTTGATACCGAGAGATGTGGTAATTCCTAAAATTCAATTAACGGAGGTCTAGTACTTATGAAATATTTAAGAGATTATGCGCATAGCAGAGCCGGTGATAAAGGTAATACAAGCAATATTGCTGTTATAGTATTTGAGAAGGAAAACTATGAAATGATTAAAAATATTTTAACGGCAGAGGCAGTTAAAGACTATTTTAAAGGCAAAATCAAAGGTGAGGTTAAGCGATATGAACTTCCCAAAATTAATGCACTTAACTTTGTTTGTCAAGATGCATTAAGCGGCGGAGTGACAAGGTCCATAAACATTGATAAACATGGTAAAACCTATGCTTCGGGTATATTGATGTATCCAATTGAATAAATGCAAATATTTTATTTTTTGAAATTACTATGATATAAAAACAGCCTTTTAATTAAGCGATGGAATCCGATATGTTTAGCGTAGGCTCTATACAGCATTAAAAGGACTGTTAGGATTATTTTGATATAAAATATGGTTACTAAAAAAAGGATTATGCTTACGATATGGAGGAAAACAATGGATAAGCTGATTATTACAATTGCACCTACCGGAAATGTGCCTACAAAAGAATTAAATATAAACACTCCTCTTACCCCAAAAGAAATTGTTGAAGATTTGATTGAATGTAAGGAACTAGGAGCATCTGTAGCACATATACATGTCAGAGATTCTTTAGGAAAACCCAGCAGCGAGAGGGCAATATTTAAAAAAATATTTGATTTGATGGATGAAAAAGGATTGGACATGATAAGACAAGTGTCAACGGGAGCTAGGGGAGGTAAAAACACGGCAGAATGGCGAGGACAAATGTTGGACTTGGATATTGAAATGGCCAGTCTTTCAACGGGTTCATCAAATTTTCCTGATTCGGTTAATTCCAATTCCCCTGATTTGATAGAACATCTGATCTGTAAGATGAATAATAACGGAATTAAGCCTGAAGTAGAGGTTTTTGATATTGCTATGATTGACAATGCTAAATATTATCTTAAAAAAAACATGTTAAAATCACCTATCCATTTTAATCTTGTCATGAATGTTCCCGGCTCTATTTCAGGTACACCAAAGAATTTACTTCATATGATTGAAAGTTTGCCTGAGAAGTCGACTTTTACGGTAACCGGCATCGGAAGATCGCATATTCAAATGTTAACAATGGCAATTGCTATGGGAGGTCATGTTCGCACAGGGTTGGAAGATGTTTTGATACTCAAGGACGGGGCTATGGCCTGCAACAAAAAACTGATGATAGAAATCTTGGATATTGCTAAAGCTATCGGACGGGAAATCGCATCTCCTGCGGAGGCCCGACGTATTTTGGGAATGGAGTTATAAGATGTACCGGATTAGCTTTTGTATGCATAGGTAAGTAAAAAATAATGGAGGTTAGATAGTTATGAAACTTTGCTACCCTATAACCGGACCGGAATCAGGCGATATAACCATGGCTATGGGAGGGGATTTTGAAAAAGGACTGCAAACATTACATCAAATAGGTTTTCATGGCATTGAGCTTATGATACGCGATCCTAATAAAGTCAATATTAAAGACCTAAGAAGATTATTAAGCAAATATGGACTGGTACTTGCTGCCGTGGGGGTTACACCCATGGTCTTGCAAGATAAACTGACTTTGTCCCATTCAAAAAAAGAAATGAGAGAAGAAGCGATTAAAAGGGCTTTATCAGCTATTAAACTGGCATCAGAGTTTGGGGCACCCTTTTGTATTGGCAGTTTTCGCGGGTTTATCAATGAAGAGGATGAAAACAACAATTTAGAAAACGCTAAAAGTTCTTTTCGTAAAATTTGCGATTTTGCACAAAAAATTAATACAGAAATATTATTGGAACCCCAGGGACTAAAAAATAGCAACTATATTAATACAATAGACGAAGGCTTGGATTGGATTGAGCAAGTCGGTTATAATAATTTACGCTTGATACTGGATTTTTTCCAAATTGCTGATAATGAAGTATTTATATTTAGAAATATTCTTAAAACGATAGAAAAGGTAGGACTTATACATGTTTCTGACAGCAAAAGACTTCTTATGGGTTTTGGTGATATTCAAGTAAAAGAGTTTATAAGCATGTTATTGAGCATGGGATATGAAGGCTTTTTTTCCACAGAAATTATACAAATTCCTGATAGTGCCACTGCAGCACAAATGTCTTTTTCATATTATGAATACTTGCAAAAAATTATATGATACGGTTAAAACATAGGGGGTTAAGGTATGGATAAAAGAATAAAAGACTTTTTTATGAGAGTAGAGACAGGAATTGTTACGGATGCTATGAATTTGCTGAATTTGAGCGGTTGGATAACCGGCATTTTTCCGTTAAAATCAGAAGATAAAATTTTTGGTCCTGCATTTACACTTTTAGGTACAAGACCAAAACATAAAGGTGAAAAAGATTATGTTCTATACGATCTTGCCGAAGCTTGGAATAAAGATGATATTTTGGTTGTAGACGGTAAAGGCGGTGATTATTCCTTAATGGGTGAAAACGTTGTGCATGTCGGAGAGAGATGGGGATTAGGAGGCATCGTTCTTAACGGTTGTTGCCGTGATTATCTGCAAATAAAAAAGAGGGCAATACCGGTTTTTGGCATGGGACCGGCAATTGAACTAAAAAAAGGAAAGTTGATTTATACTGATTATAATATTCCATTAGAAATATCAGGAATCAGAATCAACCCGGGAGATTATATATTTGGGGATGCCGACGGTATAGTAACTTTTCCTTCCGAGTATGCGGAGGATATAATGTATCAATGTGAAATGATTCAGGAAGTTGAAAAAGAGATAGAAGAAGCGATTAATCAAAAACGTCCACTAAAGGAAATAAAGGCCATAGTTAAAAAGAAAACAGTACTGAGAGTTAGAAATTAAACAATATCCTAAAGTTATGCAAAAGGAGTGTTTTTAGAATTGGATAAATCATTAGTATTAGTCGTCGATGGTATTTCCGAAAAAACAGAAGAATTTACACGTAAATATATAACACCGAAAGCCGAGATAATATTCAGCAACTATGATTCTGAAGTCAATAACAAATATATAGCGGATGCACATGTGCTTATAACAAGCACAAAAGGAATACATGCCGATTTGCTTTCAAAGGCTTCAAAGTGCATTTATATACAAAAATACGGGAGCGGGGTCAATAATATTGCAATAAATGATGCTAATAGACGAAACATTCCTGTTGGCGCAATAATTGGCGGCAATGCCCGAACAGTTGCGGAATATGCTTTGACATTAGCACTTGCAGTTTACAAGCAAATTGTAAAAGGACATAATTCCTTAGTGGGGGAGGGTAAATGGCTCAAAACGGTATTACGCGACAATAACTATGATGTTTCAGGGAAGAAAGTAGGCATTATCGGTTTTGGAAATATAGGACAAAATTTACGACAGTTGTTTTTGGGTTTTGGTAATGAAGTTTTTTATTATGATATTTTTCGATTATCAATGGAAAAAGAAAAGGAACTTAATGTGACATATTTGGAACTTGATGATTTGTTAAGTACCTGCGATTTGATTTCGTTGCATTGTCCTTTGCTTCCCGAGACAAAATACCTAATAAATGAGCAGCGTATTTCTAAAATGAAGCCAAATGCTGTTTTAGTCAATTGTGCTCGAGGGGGCATAGTGGAAGAAAAAGCACTTTATCAAGCCTTAAAAGAGAAAAGAATACTTGGTGCCGGCATTGATACTTATGAAAGTGAACCTATGGAAAAAGGTCATATGTTTACAACACTTGATAATGTTGTTCTTGGACCGCATAACGGCGGCGGTACTGTTGAATGCATAGAATATGTTGTAAAAAGGGCTTCGTTAAATATAAATTCCATACTTACTACAGGTAAAGTGGCATTACCCGACGATTTGGTTAATTTAAAAGATATTAAACTCAATTATTAATAATTCTGATTTTAGGCAAGGAATGTAATAATAAAATTTATTAAAACAAAGGGGTGGTGATTGCTTACATTACCCCTTTGTATATCCTAACCTAAATGACAGCTCTTTTGATGTATGAAGAATATGATTTATAATTGTTTTAAAACCTTTTTCTTTTAATCTGGAAGTAGGGCCTGATATACTTACTGCCGCAACTGCTTCGCCATAGCAATCAAATACGGGAGCTGCTATGCAAGTAACTCCGAGTTCGCGTTCTTCGTTATCCAAGGCATAACCCTGTATTTTTATTATTTTAAATTCATTAATCAGTTCTTCTTTAGTAATTAAAGTATTTTTTGTGTATTTATTTAAGTCTGTTCTGCTCAAAATATAATCTCGGACTTCTTTAGTTTGATAGGCCAGCAGCACTTTACCGGCTCCGGTACAATAGAATGGGACCTTAGCACCTAGCTGTGTAAACATTTTAAGCAGATTGGTACTTTCAGACTGAGCGATATAAACGATATTGTTATCATCTAAAATCACCAAATTACTGGTTTCCCCCACAGCTATTTTTAATTCATCCAGTTGGGGCTGTGCTATTTTTGCTAAACTGTTTTCGTTTTTAGCTATACTGCATATCCTAAACAATTCAAAACCTATTCTATATTTTTTTGTGTCCTTGTCCTGCTCTATAATATTACAGAGTCTTAAGGTATTTAATAAATGATAAGTTGCGCTGACCCCATAGTTTAAGAGGTTGCTTATTTCGGTAACGCCTAATCCTGTTTCTGATGTTGACAGTAATTTCAGAACTTCAACAGCCTTTATAACGGATCCTATAGTCTTTGTATTATTAATTTCAGTCAAGGTCTCATCTCCCTAAAGATCATTTATACTTAACCACTATTAAATAATATTATACTATAGTTTAATGTGTCAATCAAAATAAAAATTGATAAAAAAATGTTACTGTTCAAACCTTAACTATTTCTGATAAGCAGCTTCTTATATTTGCTGCGATTTCCGCAGGGGCAATCTGTGATCCCACGGTACAGCAGTTTCCCTTGAAACATAAGATCCTTCGCTATGCTCAGGATGACGTTACGGGTTGCGCTACAATAAAAAATAAAAATATATATGTCTGGCTGTAACAAAAAGGATTTATCTTTATTTAGACTTTATGCTATATTTTAAATATTTGTTTAAGAAATTTTGTATGTTATAATGAAAGAATATTTATAGAGGGAAACAAATTTTTACTAATAGTAAATTGGATGTAACTGTAAAAGATAATCAATTATCCAGCTATACCCAACTATGCTTGTAGCAGGAACTGATTGGAGTATATAGATTATATTACTAAGTATGCTATAAAAAAGTTTTAAAATTATTTGTAATAAAAGAAGGAGTTTTACGATTTATGTAGAATACTATTTAACAAAGTAAAATATATTTTTACCCTAAGTAAATATTTATAAAGCAAAGGAGTCATAGTATGAAAAAAAATTACAGACAATTAGCACCAGAATATAGGCTACTTTTAGGACCAGGGCCTGTGGAAGTATCTCCAAGGGTTTTAAATGCTATGTCGAAACCGTTATATGGGCATTTAGATCACAAGTTTTTAGAGATAGCTAACGAAACGATGGAGTTACTTAGATATGTTTTTAAAACAAAAAACTATTTAACTTTACCCATGTCGGGTACCGGAAGCGCAGGAATGGAAACAGTTATGGTGAATTTGATTGAACCGGGAGATCAAGTAATCACATGTGTATGCGGTGTTTTCGGAGAGAGAATTAGAGAAATGGCAAAAAGATTTGGTGCAAAGGTAATAAGTGTAGAAGCACCATACGGCGAAGCAATTGATGCAGATAAAGTTAAAGAAGCTTTTAAAGCGAATAAAAATATTAAATTGATTGCAATAGTGCATGCTGAAACTTCTACAGGAGTTAAACAACCTTTAGAAGAAATTTCCCGTCTGGCTAAAGAAAATGATGCTCTCTTAGTAGTAGATGCCGTTACTTCTTTGGGCGGAGTAAAACTGGAAATAGATGAATGGGGAATTGATGCTTGTTATAGCGGTACCCAAAAGGCACTAAGCTGCCCTCCAGGACTTTCACCGGTAACTATGAGCGAAAAAGCATTAGATGCTATTACAAATAGAAAAACAAAGGTTAGCAGCTGGTACTTGGATTTGAGTATGATAAAAGATTATTGGGGACAAGAAAGAGCATACCATCATACAGCACCTATAAATATGATTTATGGATTGAGAGAAGCCTTATTAATGGTATATGAGGAAGACTTGGATGAAAGGCTTAAAAGACATCAGTTAAACTCGGATGCCTTTGTTGCGGGTGTTGAAGCAATGGGACTGGATATGGTTGTTAAAAATAAAGAACACAGGCTTCCTACCCTAAATGCTGTTAGGATTCCGGAAGGAGTACAGGACGTTCCTGTAAGGGAATACTTGCTTGACAAGTACGGTATTGAAGTAGGTGGCGGATTGGGTGACTTTAAAGGCAAAGCGTGGAGAGTTGGGCTTATGGGTGAATCTTCAAGAAGAAACAATGTAATACTATTGCTTGGTGCTTTAGGGGATGCATTAATAAATCAAGGATACAAAGCAGATGTAGGTCTTTCCATTACTGCTGCATTAGATGTTTATCGAGAAAAGCAATAAAGCATTTTATTACAGCTGTAAGAAAGCTGATGCTGACTTAGCAGTGTTAATGATAATTTGCAAGAAATCTGAGGAAGGAGTTTAGTATGGTAGAATTAATAACCAATTTGGATGTTGTCTCAAAAGAACTCGGAGTGGATGTCAAAAAACGTTATTTATCTGTAGCGCTGAATTATGATGGGTATAAAGCAGTAGCTCCCAAGGTTGTGAAACGTGGTAATGAAAAGATACTCATAGCACGTCATATAGAAATGGCAAATGTGGAAGCGCAAAGGGAAATAGAGAAGACCTTACCGAAAGATATCAAGGTAGTGTATTACAATCCCTATTTTACGTTTGAAATTCCCAAGGAGCCGGCATACTCAGACTTTATAGACGCTTTTATAAGTATAAATAGGACAGGTGAAACAATTGCAGTTCATGATGATCTCCCATTGCAAATATACCAATGGCTTGAGAAAAATTATGAACTTAAGTTTATGAGTAACACAGATGAAAAAGTAGAGTTCTATATGTATGAAATAGCAAAAGAAGAAGTTCTCTCTAAATTTGAGTTAGGACGAAAAGACGCAGATAAAACAGCATTATCACTAATAGAAAAATCTCCTATTAGGGCTGAATTAAATGAATATATAGAAAAAAGAAAAGATACGCGCTTTGAAGTACTGGATGAATTAATGGATGAAGCCGGTTTAAAAGCAGTATTATGCACATCACCGCTGGGAGTCCAAGAAATTACAGGTTATGGTATGGTACATCATCAAGAAGACGGCATTGCTGCGTTATATGTTAAAGGTGAAAACAAAGTTTACATTTTCGCGAAAAAACCTCTAAGTTATTATTCCGGCGATAAAAAAATAAAAGACATTGCAAAAGAAGTATATAGTTTAACAGGTGATGATGTTATAGGTATAGAAGAACAACACTTTTCCCTAGGTTGGTTCAACAGCCTTGGATTCAAAAATTTAAACTTAAAAAATGCAATGAATGTGATAAAAATCTCTAGAGAAAAAAGAGCGTGGGAGGACCTGTCATATTATATTATTGCCGCCCGTGCCAGTGTATATGCTACAGAAGGCGCATTGGAATGGACAAAAGCAGAAATCTCAAAGGGGAACCGCATAACAGAATGTGATGTAGAGAATAAATATATTGCTTTGCTTGAAGAGTTTCGAAAAAAGAACAATATAAGTTTATCCATAAGAACATTTTGGACAAATTGTCATGCGGGGGCTAGGAGTATTTTTCCGTCCTTGGCTACTGACTATGTCTTGACTAAGGATTTTAATACTTTAAAAATAGATGCAGGTGTTTCTCTTGTGGATGAGAATGGAATACATCGTGCTGCATCGGATATCGCACGAACTGCTACATTTAAAGATAATTGTGAAAAAGCATATAAAAAATTCGATGAATACATGGTAAAGACGGTTATTCCTAATGTAAAACCGGGAATGAACGGAAATGATATTTATAAATTAGCTGTATCTGAGGTGCAAAAAGAGCTACAGTTGTTTAAAGATTTATCATTAATGCCTGATGTTAGACATTTGTCACCTATTTTTAACCGTGATGTTGGACATTTAATGGCCCTGCAAGAACCTGTAACGTTATTTTTTAAAAAAGATGCGTTTCAAGTTGTAGAAGAGGGAATGGTAGGGGCTATTGAATATCAATGGCCAATAGATGGAAACAGTATAGGCGCAGAAGACATCTTTTTAATAGGTCCAAATGGGGGCTTAAACTTTACTAGAGACGATTTATAGTTCGTTTTGAGAAGTTAAGCAGACTGATCAAATAGCGTAGAAGAAAGCCGAAATTTCTTAAGAAATTGTATTTAAAGGTATGTAGCAAATAACAATTATTGTATATTTAGAAAGCATCTGTACGATATTGATTGGTTAAGATATTAAAACAAAAAAAGGAGGAGCGCTAATGGCAGATTTAAGCGTTGAAGTGTTTGGAATAAAATTTGAGCATCCAATCATACTAAGTTCAGGCTGCTTAACAGCTAATGCGGTAGGTATGATAAAAGGCATGGAAGGCGGTGCTTCAGGAGTTATAGGTAAAACATGCGGTAAGAATGGAAAAGTAGGCCATCCGCAACCGCAGATAATAAGAAAACAGTCTAAAGCATACATGATAAATGCACAGGGAATACCTAATCCGGGTATGGAACTGTTTAAAGAAGAGATTATTAAGGCAAAGGATGCTAATCTTGCTCCGGTATTGGCAAGCGCATTAGGTGAGAATCCGGAAGATTTTGCAATAGTTGCAAGGGCTATGGAGGAAGCGGGTGCAGAACTTATAGAATTAAATGTTTCATGTGTTCATCCTACTCATGGTGTAAAATATGGTTTTCTTTCCGGGGATAAACCTGAGCAGGTATATAATACGGTTAAAGCTGTAAAAGAAGTTGTAAGTATTCCGGTAGTGCCTAAAATTTCATCACATAAGATTTTGGATGTTCCAATACTTTCCAAGGCGGCTGAAGAGGCCGGCGCCGATGGAGTGACACTAGTGAATACCTTGCCGGCACTTGAACTTGACCCCGAGACTTTGAAACCGTCATTAGGTAATCCGGATGGCGTAGGCGGACTTTCCGGTGAAGCAGTTAAAACCATTGTTTTAAGATGTGTGGCCGATACGGCAAGAATAGTGAAGATTCCGATTATGGCAACGGGCGGTTGTACAACCGGCATTGACGCTGCAGAAATGCTAGCTGTAGGTGCATCTATTGTACAGGTGCATACAGCTGCTATGTATTATGGAATGAAAGCATTTGCAAAAATTGCCGAGGAATTGAGCAAATATATGGATGCTCATAACTTTAAAGAAATGAAGGATTTGATAGGGTATTCATTACAGTTTTTACCGGAGAAACCTGTACAAATGAGCAATTAATTGATAATGATTTTAACTTACTGTTGCAAGATGTTCATTTAGCAGAATATTTTACTCAATGCTACATGGCGTAAAACGGTTTAAAAGGAAAAAAGAGTGCCTTGAGAGAGAGGTGAGAATTTTCTAAGATAGTAAGTAAAGAAAATGATTTAGATGCTTATCTCTCTTTTAAGAAACTATTCAATAAATATTGGAAGGATATTTTTTTAGACAAAAGTTAAGATATAAAGTTAAGCAAGATATCTATAATTAATAGAAATATATAGGAGGTAAAAAAATGGCTATTGATAGGTCAAACCGTTGGGAAGCAACACGCATGCAAGCGTTACCGTTTTCCGGCATAAGAAAGGTGTTTGAAGCGGCAAACAAATTGAGGGCTCAAGGTGTAGAAGTTATAGATTTGGCTTTAGGTAGGCCTGATTTTGATACACCTGCAAATATCAAGGAGGCAGCAAAGACAGCGCTGGATAAGGGTCAAGTGCATTATACATCAAATTATGGCATACCTGAGCTGACCAGTGCTATTTCAAAAAAAATGAAAGCTGACAACAATCTTGATTATGATCCAAAAGGCGAAATAATGGTAACGGTGGGTGCGTGTGAAGCTGTGCTTAACGTGCTAACGTCTTTTTTAAACCCTGGCGATGAGGTTATTGTGCCTTCACCAGGTTGGCTGAATTATATTTTCGTGCCAAGGATGTTGGGTGCAACGCCCGTTACAGTGCCGTTAAAAGAGGAAAATGATTTTTGTTTAAGCGCTGAAGATGTGGCGGCTAAAGTGACTGATAAAACAAAACTATTGGTACTCGTAAGTCCTCATAATCCTACCGGTGGAATTGTGGATCGAAAAAATTTGGAGGCTATCGCTGAACTGGCAAAAATACATGACTTTTTAATATTAGCTGACGAGGTATATGAAAAAATTATATACGATGGAAACGAACATATAAGTATTGGCTCATTGCCTAATATGAAAGAACGAACAATAACCATAAATGGAGTTTCAAAAACTTATTCTATGACAGGCTGGCGTATTGGTTGGATTGCTGCTGATAAGCCTTTAATGGGCTCATTAGTAAGGTCTCATCAATATGCGGTTACATGTGCTACTGCTTTTGCACAGGCGGGTGCGGTAGAAGCACTTGAAGGCCCTCAAAATAGAGTTCATGAAATGGTTAAAGAATTCGATATGCGAAGAGAGCTAGTTGTAAAATCACTGAATGAATTGCCCGGCGTGAGTTGCGTAAGACCGTCAGGTGCTTTTTACGTGTTTGCAAATATAAAGGGTCTCGGTATGACTTCTGTAGAAGCATCCAATTTCTTTTTAGAAAAATCAGGAGTAGCAATGGTTCCCGGTTCTGCTTTTGGAGATGAAGGAGAAGGCTTTATCAGGGTATCTTATTGTAATTCATATGAAAAAATTCAAACAGGTATGAAGCGAATGAAAGAGGCAATAGAAAAACATAAATAATTTGAAAAAATTCAGATAAAATGTATTGCCTTATTATTAAAACGAACAATAGAAATGAAAAGGTAACAAAATAATATAAGGAGAGTATAGTTTATGAATATAGAAAATGGTCCATGGAAATCAGATGGATATTGGTTTAGTCATTATAATTTTTTAGATGAAATCCGAAAAGGATGGAATCTTCCTAAAAAAGTAGACATACATGATGCTACTTTAAGGGATGGCGAGCAAACACCCGGAGTGGTGTTGAGCCCCGATGAAAAAGTAGCAATTGCTGAAAAGCTAGCCGAGGTAGGTGTAGATCGTATAGAGGCAGGAATGCCGGCGGTTTCCGAGGATGATTTTAAAGCTATTAAGAAGATAACAAGCCTTGGTCTTCCATCAAAGATTCTGGGATTTGCGAGAGCAGTGCCTGATGATATTAAAAAAGTGGCTGATTCCGGTGCTTGGGGTGTTGTTATTGAAATACCTATCGGGTATCCAAAGCTTCGTTATCAAATGGATAAGTCTTGGGAATGGATTTTGGAAAGAAGTGTTAAAGCAGTTCAAGCGGCAAGAGAAGCGGGATTATATGTAGTCTATTTCCCATTTGATACAACTCGTTCCCTAGAGACTGAATTTATACAATTGTTAGAAGGCATGTCGAAAGATGCAAAACCTGATTCAATTGGTGTAATTGATACCGTGGGTTGTGCTATACCGGGAGCTACTGCGTATTTAACAAAACTTGTTAAAGACCTCACGGGATGCTCTGTAGAAGTTCATACCCATAATGATTTAGGTATGGGGGCTGCGACTGCACTTAGTGCTGTTACGGCAGGCGCTGATGTTATACATGTATGTGTCAACGGCTTAGGTGAACGTACCGGTAATGCAGGGTTGGAAGAAGTTGCATTGATGTTAAAAGGTTGTATTGGTTATGAAATGGCTAATTATGATTTTAGTAAATTTAAAGAACTTTCGGATTTAGTAGCTAAATTGACCGGTATTCCGGTAAACCCAAATAAGGCAGTAGTGGGTGATAGAACATTTGCTAGGGAATCAGGAATAGGTATAGATCAAGTTCTTAAATACCCTCTATCTATGTTCAATATGGACCCCAAATATATTGGTTCTCGTTCCAGAGTTATGTATGGAAAAAAATCGGGTATTTTATCTGTGGAAGTGAAACTATCTGAAATGGGCAAAACTGCACAAGAGGAACAAAAGAGAGAAATGCTTGAGTATATAAAGCAAGCCGGAATAGACAAAAAACGTGCTCTTACAGACCCTGAGGTAGAAGAGATTATTAATTCAGTATTGAAATAGAAAAGGTTCTTAAAAGTTGTAATTTCTACGGGAATTAAGATGCTGGGTGGGTAAATGGAAATAACTGAAATACGATTTAAAATAAAGAAACTAAGTATTAATACCCGCCCTTTTGCATTATACCTTCATCATAAAATATGCCTTAAACTTAGTTGTTATGTGATGCTTGTTTACGAATTATTCGGTAGTTAGTTAAGGTTATATATGATTGGGAAGTGTAATTTTTAAAAGAAGGTGAAGCATTGCAAAAAAAATACCAAATTGCTTGTGTAGCCGGTGATGGAAGCGGGCCGGAAATAATGAAAGCAGGCAAGGATTTATTAGCAAAAATAGCCGGTAACAAACTTGAATTAGTTGATTTTCATATTGGCTTTTCAAGGTGGGAGAAAACTGGTGATACTCTAGACGAAGATGGAAGATGTTGGGGCGGTATATCTGAAAGCGATTTAGAAAAGCTTAAAGACACAGATGCTATGTTCTATATTGCTCTTGCAGCTGCAAGTTTTCCAAAAGGCATTATAGGTCCGTATAGTTTACTAAGAAAACACTTAGGTATCTATGCAGACATACGTCCAGGTTTTTCCTTACCTAATTCAGAAGCTATGTATACTGACTTGGATATTATTATGGTTAGGGAAGTTACGGAAGGTTTGTGGGGAGCAGTAGAATTTATGCAAGATGACACTGCATATATACTTTCCAGAATATCACATAAAGGTATGGAGCGCGTTGCTAAAGTGGCTTTTGATATGGCTCGTACCAGGCCAAAACGCAAAGTTACGTGTGCTCATAAAGGGCAGGTTTCGAGAACAGGTTTTATGCACTTTCGCAATGTAATTAAAGAAGTAGCTGAGAAGTACCCGGATGTAATTTTTGAAGAAATGCATACGGATGTATTGCCATACGCTATGATTAGAAACCCCGAGCAGTTAGATGTTATTTTAGTTACCTCATTTACAGGTGATATAATTTCCGGTGTATTGGCAGCACTATCAGGTGTGGCAGGAATTTCACCTGCAGCGATTGTAGGTGAGAACTATGGTTTATTTAGGCCATCACACGGAACTGTTTCAGGCAAGGCCGGCAAGAATACTGCCAATCCCATAGCCTCATTCATGGGCATAAAAATGATGTTGGAGTGGTTAGCAAGAAAATTTAAGGATGAGACTTTAGATAGGAAAGCACATTGTCTTGATACAAGCATAAGGAAAACATTGAAGGATGGAAAGTTTCTTACAACAGATTTAGGTGGTACAGCAACAATAACACAAGTGACGAATGAAATAATAAAAAACTATATTGAATAAAGCTTCGATTATAATACCATGTCGGGGAAATATGGAGGGTAGTAATATGAAAGCGTGGATTACTCATGGTTTTAATGATATGCGTCTAGAAGATATTCCTATACCTGAACCGCCGCAAGGATGGCTGTTAATAAAAGTAGAATCTTGTCAGCCCAGTGTTACCGATACACTTAGACTTCGCGGTATTTATACAATGGGACACAAAAAAATAAAGGAAATACTTAAAAAGGGACCTGCTCAGCTTTTTGGTCATGAATGTTGCGGGGAAATTGTTAAAGTAGGCAAAAATGTTTCCGGTTTTAAAATTGGTGACAGAGTTGCAAGTATGGGCAATGCTTCATGTGGAATATGCGAGTATTGCAGAGAAGGGACACCTGAATTTTGTACTAACATTAGACGTATTGGTACTGATACTCCCGGCTGGTTTGCAGAATATGTTATAGCACCTGCAACAGGATTAATAAAAATACCAAAAGAAATGGATTCAAAAGAGGCAACATGTTTGCAACCATTCAGCTCAGCTGTGGTATCAGTTGAGAGCGCGAATATGCGCCCTGGCGCAACAGTTGTATGTCTAGGACAGGGAGTAATGGGCTTATATTGTGCTATGATCTCAAGAGCTTGTGGGGCCGGATTCGTTATTGGAATTGATGTGCGAAACGAATCTCTTAAGCTTGCCACACAACTTGGTGTAGATTTAGTTATAGATTCGTCTAAAGATGATCCTATAGAGTCAGTTTTAAAAGTGACAGGCAATCAAGGTGCAGATGTGATATTAGAATGTGCAGGAGGAAGTACTAATGAGGGTTTGGCAGGGCAGACTACTATTAAACAGGCTATGTCTATTGCTGGCCGCTGCGGAACAATTGTACAAGTCGCCCACCCGGTACTAAATGAAAGTTTGGTCTTAGACCCAATTCCTTTTAAGGAAAAAGCTTTAAAATATGTATTTCCCAAGCCGGTGACCCAAAAACAATTTCGTTTTGGGATAAACCTATTATCACGAAATAGAATTGACATCAGACCATTAATTACACATGTACTTAATGGCATAGAGAATGTGCCTCAAGCTTTTGATATTACAGCAAATAAGAAAGAACACCGGGCTACCAATCCGGCACAGGTTATAATTTGAACTTAGCATGATTTTACTGGTTCTGTATTGTACTTATATAATCTACTTTTAATTTTTATATGGAACAAATACTTTTATCAGTAAAATGGGTTGGTGGTATATTAAAGGTTTAGGGGGGTGATATAGAGCTGCCATTGATGAGTATTATGAATTTATTAGGTTAAAGGTAACAAAAATGAGGAGGTTTGTAATGAAACGGATAGCATTAGCGTTGTTGGTATTAGTTTTAATAATCGGCACCTTAGGATGTCAACCTGCCGATAAAACAGAGGAGAAAACAACAGAGGAAAAAACAACAGAAGAAACTTCAGTAGATATTAACCTGACCTTTGCAAGTGGGACGAGCGGCGGTACCTTAGAGGTCGTTGCACAAGGAATTGCTGAGGCAGTACGAAAGACTTATCCTAGTAGTGTAATAACAGTAATACCAGGAGGAACGGTAGCTAATATACAAAGAGTTTCCAGTGGTGAGGCAGATATTGGTATTGCTTATACTTCAGATGTCAAAGCGGCTCATGGAGGTAATGAACCTTTTACTGAAAAGTATCCCGGTGTTCGTATAATTGCAGCGACACATGCAACTGTTGCACAACACGTTATTCGTAAAGGTGTTGGATATGACTCACTTACAGATATTGTTGAGAATAAATACCCTTTGAAAGTGGGATTCCATGCAAAAGGCACAGGACCAGAATTTTTTGCCAGGAAATTGTTTGAGTTTCACGGCGCGGATGCGGCTACTTTAGAATCATGGGGAGGCAAATGGGTAAATCCCGGCCCGGGTGATGCAGCTAATCTTTTAAAGGATGGACAATTGGATTCTTTTGAAAGATCCGGCGGTCTTCCGGATGCGACCATTATGGAACTTGCAATTAATCATGATATTACTTTACTAAAGTATGATCCGGAAACGATTAAAGAAGTCTGCGAAGAGTTCGGTTATGTAGAAGGCACGATTAAAGCCGGAACATATACCTTCTTAAAGGAAGACGTTGCTACTTTAGTTGCTCCTTGTGTAATCGTGGTTGATGAGAACCTTCCGGATGAAGTTGCTTATGCACTTGCTAAATCATTACATGAACAGTTAGATTATATGAAGCTGGTACATGCTTCCGTAAAAGAATATCAATCAGAGCCTGATGCTTTGGTAAATGGACTTTTTGCCTTCCATCCCGGAGCAGAAAAGTATTTCAAAGAAGTAGGACTGCTTAAATAGCTTGAGCGCGTATAGGGTAACACAGTTTTTTGCGTTACCCTATACAAACAAATACAGAAAGGAGTGCTTCTGTGAAAAAAAAAGTATTAACAATTATAGGTGTAGGGATATCGTCATATCATTTATATAAAGTTTTTTCAGGAATACATGATCCTTACCTGGATCGTTCCTTACATCTTACTATGTTTTTAGTTCTAGCATTTTTATATGATATATTCTCAGAAAAAAGAAGCAAAGTTGGTAAAATAGCAGATGCTGTATGTATAGCACTTGCAACATCAAGCTACTTTTATATTTTATTAGAGGCGGAACGTCTATTGACCAGATTTTACTGGGCAGATCCGGTGACAAATTTAGATATATTTTTTGGTATAACTGTTATGTTGCTGATCTTGGAGGTTTGTCGTAGAAGAATTGGAATTGTATTGCCAATCATTGTTTCAGTTTTCTTGTTATATGCCTATTTTGGTAAAAGTATGCCGGGTTTATTAAAACATTGTGGATTTGGGGTTAAAATGATAGTAGATCAAATGTTTTTAACTGTTAACGGCATATATGGAACAGCCATATCGGTTAGCCTTCGTTATATAGTAATCTTTATTATATTTGGCGCATTTTTACAGATTTCCGGTGCAGGCGATGTTTTAAATGATTTTGCTATGAGCTTGGTTGGACATACAAGGGGTGGCCCCGCCAAGATAGCTGTTCTTTCAAGTGCTCTCTTTGGTACTATTAGCGGTGCATCTACTGCAAATATAGTTACAACCGGTTCATTCACTATTCCCATGATGAAAAAACAGGGATATAGCGCACATTTTGCCGGTGCGGTAGAATGTGTGGCTTCTGTGGGAGGCTCTATTATGCCACCTATTATGGGGACGAGCTCATTTCTTATGGCTGAGATTACCGGTATTCCATATATAGAAGTGGCAATGCGTGCAGCTATACCGGCTTTAATTTATTATACTTCGGTTTTTCTTATGGTACACTTTGAGGCTTTAAAATCCGGGCTTACTGGGCTTTCACGTGATAAATTGCCAACTTTAAAGGAAAGCTTAAAGTATTTGCCTTTATTTTTAGGCCCCCTCGGGACAATGGTATATATTCTTGCAATTGGTATGACGCCGGCTACCGCAGGTCTTTGGGGAATCGGCACTTTAATTGCAATTAATTTATTATATCCTAAATACAGAATAAAACCTAGGATGATCATTGATGCATTAGCTTCTGCTGCAAAAAACAGCATCACGCTTGTAACTGTTTGTGCAGCGGCAGGTCTGATTGTAGGTTCTATTTCTTTAACCGGATTGGGTGGAAAGTTTACGGGCTTTGCTCTCTCCCTTGCTGGCGGTTATTTACTTCCCTCGCTGATATTCATTGCTATCGCAACTATCATAGTTGGAATGGGGATGCCTATAGCTAGCTCTTATGTTCTTATAGTGAGCCTTGCCGGTCCGGCTTTGATGGCTTTGAATATACCAATTTATCCTGCCCATATGTTTATAATCTATTTTGCTTTATTCTCTTTCATTACTCCGCCGGTCTCATTGGGTGCTTATACTGCGGCAGCAATTGCGGATACTCATTACGGGAAAATAGCAACTACCGCTTTTCGCCTTGGTATTATTGCTTTTATAGTACCATTCTTTTTTGTGTATGAACCTGCCATGGTAGGGTATGGAACACCTTTGCAAGTGGCTTTAGCGGCTATTACCGGTTTGATAGGTGCAGTATGCATGGCTATGGGGCTGCAAGGCTGGATGTATTGTAAGACTAGTGCTTTAGAACGAATTTTGCTTATTTGTGCTGGCGTATCTTTAATATATCCAGGTAATATCACTGATATATTCGGTATCTTTTTATTGGGTTTAACCTTTATTATGCAGCGCCGCAAAAGGCTTACAATTGCTTGATAAGGTGTTTTTTGTATAGGAAAAGGTTTACGATACTACGATACTTTCATTTGATGCATGGTTTACGATAATTTATTAATGAATTAGCCGTTTATATAATGGAAATTTTAAGGTTTAAGACTTAAATAATGATTAACCAATTAACATTGTGTCTACGGCTGTATACCCATGCATATAAAAAGAGATTATTAGGTTATATTAAATAGTAAAAAGGATTTCCATTAATGCTGAAGCATTATTTAAAAATATAATTATGTAAAGGAGAATTTTTTATGAAGAAAAAGTATCCAGATTTTGTTCCGGGCAGACTTCGGAAGCCTATTTCTGATCAGGAGCTGGAGCGTCGTTGGAAATTAATCAGGGAAGCAATGAAAGTCGAAGGGATTGATAGCCTAGTTTTTCAAAATGACCAGAGATATAGAAGCGGTATGGTTCGCTATATAACTGATATTGGTAACTTATCGAATCCTGTTGCGGTATTGTTTCCTTACGATGATGAGATGACTGCTTTTGCAAATGGTGGAGGTTACAGTCTTTCTCAGATCCCTGCTTATGGTAGCCGCGGTATCAAAGATCGAATTGGTGTTCCCATATTACCTACCTATGTACCTGAGTTAAGCACTGCTGATGCGCGTGGGATAGTTGAGGTTATAAAAAAACGTAAAGATAAGAAAGTTGGTTTAGTACGCATTGGAACAATGCTTGGTGGGTTTTACAAATACCTTGCCGATAATTTGCAGGGAGTTGAATTAGTGGACTTTACCGATCCAATTGATGAGATCAAAGCTGTGAAAAGCCCGGAAGAAATTGAGTTTATACGACATACAGCTAAAACTCAAGACTATGTGGCTTCTGCAATAAGCTCTTTCTTGCGACCTAATACCTATGAATATGAGTTAAGAAGTGAAATCATACATTTGTTAACTGATTTGGGGAGCGAGGAACAATTAATAATGATAGGCTCAGCTCCCGCAGGAGAAAGAGCCGGACATAAAGCACATTATTATCAAAATCGTAAAATTGAAAAAGGCGATCATGTTATGGTTATGTTAGAGCCAAACGGTCCCGGTGGTTATTGGACTGAGCTAGCAAGAACTTGGGTGCTTGGTGAACCGCATAAGGAGTTATTGAAAGTTTGGGAAGATGCAAAAAAAGCACAACATTATACGGCAGAACTGTGCAAACCTGGAGTTCCTGTATCAGAAGTGTTTAGAAAATATAACGAATACCTAGCTGAAAACGGTTATTCTGCAGAAACAAGAATTCATGCTCATGGTCAAGGCTATGATCTTATGGAAAGACCGGGAATCCGCCAAGAAGATCCAATGATAATTAGAGAAAATATGAACTTGGCAATTCATCCAACATTATCTAAAGACGGTGCCTATGCTTTTTGCTGTGACAATTTTTTAACCACAAATGGAGAGCCTGAGCGATTACACTCTCTTCCACAGGATATAATGGTAATTAGCTGTTAATCTAATCTACGTGGAACTTGAAATATTGCATAAATGCATATTTCAGATTATTAATAGAAAGGGATGTAAATTATGAAGGAAGCAGGTACAGTGGACGGTTTATGGAATCCAGTTGAAAATGCGATAGATTTTCATATTCATATTGGGCCTGACACCGTAGCAAGATACTATGATAGCATCAGTTTAGCTAATGAAGCAGCAAAAAAAGGCATGAGAGCCCTTGTTTTAAAGGATCAGATGTGTCCTTCGGTTCATAAAGCGTTATTAACTAATAGATTTACATCAGATGTAGAACTTTTTGGGGGTATAGTATTAAATCATACAAATGGTGGTTTAAACCCCAGAAGTGTTATTGTTACAATGAAAACCGGAGGAAAGATTGTATGGCTTCCAACTGTTGATGCAAAATGGTGTATTGAAAAAGGGAAAAGTGGACATTGGATTGAAATGGTCAATAAAAGGAATTCCTTTGGTTACTCTCAAGATGGTATATCATTACTTTCAAATGGTCGTGTAAAACAAGAGATTATTGAGATTTTAAAAATTGCTGTTGAATATAACGCTGTAGTTGCTACTGGTCATATATCACCTGAAGAATGCATGGCAGTTGTTGAGGCTAATGCTAATATAGGTGCGAAAATTTTAATAACCCACCCGAATTTATGGTTTGATGATTTTGATTTAAACGTTTTAATGGACTTAGTAAAAGGCGGGGCAATAGTCGAATTTACATTCGGGGGGTTAACGCCCCTTCGTGGAAGGGGTAATCCAGTAGAAATAGTTGATGCGATTAAATATTTAGGATATAAGAATTGTATATTATCAACTGATCTTGGTGCCATAGACAACTGTTCACCTGTTGAAGGTTTAAGATCCTTTGCTTATATATTAAATAAATGTGGTCTTTCAAAAGAAATAATTGAGTATATGATTAAGATTAAACCGGCAGAATTGTTATGTTTAGATACCTGTGATTGTTGATATAGTACTGAATGAATATATTTTACCAAGAAGTTGCATTATGACAATAAAAGTATTAAGCTTTCTTGAATGTATGATAGAGTCAGTTTGATAGCTAGTATTAAATCTAAAATTTGTATTTAAATTTTTAGTAATTAAGAGATTTAGCTTTATATATTTGTTACGGTTCAGACATTGTATATATTTATATTTTTTATTGTAGATTTTAGACTGAGAGCTCAGCAATCGTAGCAAATATAATAAGCTGCTTACCAGAAATAGTCAAGGTATGGATAGTAACATATGTTTTTTGAGAAATTTATAGAAACTTTTATAGTTTAGAAAACTTCACTTTTATGGTAGAGTGATAGAAAGACTAATTGTTTCAAATTGGTAGTTAGGAGGGAATTGTTTTGGATAAAGAATCAGTTATGGATATTCTTGTTAATACTAAAGCAATAATGAAGGGGCATTTTTTACTCACTTCCGGACTGCATAGTGATACTTATATACAATGTGCCCGAGTATTACAATATCCTGAATACACGGCACTATTTGCTGAGACAATAATTTCCGGTTTTAAAAATGAAAAAATTGATTTTGTTGTAGGTCCCGCGGTTGGTGGTATAGTAATTGCTTACGAGATTGGAAGACAATTAGGAATACCCGGAATATTTACAGAACGAGAAGGGGGAGTTATGACTCTGAGAAGGGGTTTTGAAATTCCTTCCGGTGCAAAGGTACTTGTGGTGGAGGATGTTGTAACCACAGGCGGATCAGTTTTTGAAGTAATAAAAGTAGTTGAGCAGCACGGTGCAGAGGTTTTAGGAGTAGGTTTTTTAGTTGATCGGAGCGGTGATAATGTAGATTTTGGGGTAAAGAAACAAGCGGTGACATCCTTGGATGTTAAAACCTATTCACCTGCAGAATGTCCCATGTGCCGTGAAGGAAGTATTGCTGTTAAGCCAGGCAGCAGAAAGATTTAATTAAGTAAAAAGACTTAATCTCCATAAAGATTTATACCGCCATTTTACTATACACAGCACCGTTAATGTTCAATTTAACTTATCTTGTGCTACTAGTATTAGTTGATGATTTAAAATTATTTGCTTTCTGTAATAGATTTGTTTTAATTAATGGTTGGTAAGTTATCGTTTGTGGTGTAATCAATTTATTTAAATGCAATCGGCTACGGTATAATTAAACAGTTATAAATTTGTATTAATAGAATTGAAGTATTATATTTAATGTTTGCGCATTAATTTAAAAATTTTAAGAGATTAGGAAACACGAATCTTTGTAGATGATAAATTAAATTATATGGAGGTTTTAGGGTATGATTAAGTATTCTGAAGCATTTAGAAAAGATCAAGTTTGTAATTTGATGGGTGGAAATGGAGAAATAAAAAGAGAACATTTTATGGAGGAAGAAGACTTTTGCGGGCACGGAAGATTATTTGCTAAACATATACTAAAGCCGGGTTTCTCTATAGGATTCCATAGACATGAAGGTGAACAGGAATCTTATTATATATTAAAAGGAGAGGCACTTTATAATGATAATGGGAATGAAGAGATTATAAAAGATGGAGATTTTACTTTATGCAAAAGCGGTGAAGGTCATTCAATTAAAAATATCGGAAAAGAAGATTTAGAATTCATAGGTTTAATCATGAAATCCTAAAGGAGATTTTTGTCAAAGATTACGTTGTGGGGAATGATAGCAGGAGGGAATAGTATTCACCCGTGTATGCGAAAGGCTTCGGCTGGAGCTTGGTAAGCTCCCTGCAACAAAGACTTCCTATGACACAGCAATCGTAACAAATATACTAAGCTGCTTATTGGAAATAATTGAAGTATGGATAGTAACTATCAATATTTAAATTTTCTGTAACAAATGGAATACAGCTTGAAAAAAGAATAACCTCCGGATATGATTAATGTAAGTAATGGTAAACGTACAAAAATCAAAATACTGGAGGTTATAAAAAATGGCAACATAAATAAACCGGAAGGGATAATACCAACCAAATTTGCATCGGTGCTGATATTGCAAAAACCATAAAGCGGGCAAATTTATAAACTATCGTGTTATGGAACTTGAAAATTTTATCAATGTTTAAAGACACAAAACAAAAATCCGTTAAAAGACAAGTACTTATAGTGATTTCTAAGGAGAAGACAGGAGGATGTTATTATGAAAACACGTAAATTACTTATGATTCCGGGACCTACTCCTGTAGTAAGGTCTATTCAGGATCAAATGGGTAGGGAAACCGTTGCATTTGGAGATCCGGATTTTGTAAAGGATTTTAAAGAATTGGTTGAAGATTTAAAAGTAATGTTTGATTGCAACGGTGAAGTTTTTGTCGTAGCCGGGACAGGCACTATGGGGATGGAGATGGCAATAGCCAATACTTTGGAAAAAGGCGATAACTTGCTTATCGTATCCCACGGTTTTTTTGGCGATCGTTTTATCGAACTATGTGAGAGAAAAGGTTTAAATGCAGACATACTTTCAAGTGAATGGGGCGAGATTGTACCTATAGAGGAAATTGAAGAAAAACTAAAAGAAAAGAAATATGCGGCTATTACCGTGACACATGTAGATACTTCAACAGGAGTATGTGCTCCTATAGCAGAAATAGGCGAAGTAATGAAGAAATACCCCGAAACCCTATATATTCTTGACGGTGTATGCGCAACAGCAGGGGAACCGGAATATATGGAGAAAATGGGTATAGATGTATTGTTGACGGGGACTCAAAAGGCTTTTGGTGTAGCACCGGGACTTACCATGGTATGGGCAAGCAAGAAAGCTATGGATAGAAGAAAAGAACTGGGAATTGTTTCTGAATACTATATTGACTTTGAAAAATGGTTACCAATAATGAAAGACCCATCTAAGTATTATGCAACACCTGCGGTAAACATGATATGGGCGCTTCAAGAATCCGTTAGAATTATAAAAGAAGAAGGTTTGGAAAACAGATATGATAGACATAAAAAAGTTGCTAAAGCTATGCAGGCGGCTTTAGAAGCATTAGGTTTCAAAATTTTAGCAAAGGAACACTGCAGAGCATCCACATTGTCTAATCTAATCTATCCTGAGGGAATAGATGATGTTAAATTCAGAAACCTATTGGCAGAAGAAGGTATCGTAGTAGCCGGCGGCTTAGGTGCCTATGCAGGTAAAATGTTTAGATTAGGCCATATGGGCAATGTTGACAAACATGACTTGGTATCTGTAATCGCTACTATAGAAAGAGCATTATACAGAGCAGGTGCTGAGGTTGAATTTGGTAAAGGTGTAGGAGTATTGCAAAA
>CAYXUX010000007.1:7568-35039 GCA_964468275.1 uncultured Clostridiaceae bacterium | reverse complement strand
GCCAACCTTGCTATAGGTACCCTGAAAGGAGAACAGGATACATAATCTAACCCCAGTTCATAGCAAAATTCTACTGATGATGGTTCTCCGCCATGTTCACCGCATATTCCCAGTTTAATATCCGGTTTTTGTTTTTTACCTAGTTCCACTGCTGTTCTCATCAGTTTTCCTACACCTTCCCTATCAATAGCTTGAAAAGGATCTTTATCAAATATTTTTTTATCCAAGTATTCTTCTATGATTTTCCCTGCATCATCCCTTGAAAATCCATAGGTCATTTGAGTTAAATCATTTGTGCCAAAGGAGAAGAATTCAGCATCCTTAGCAATATCATCAGCAACGATACAAGCCCTAGGCACTTCTATCATGGTTCCGTATAAATAATTTAACTCAATCCCCGATTCTTCAATCAGCTTATCAGCTAGAGTAACAACTATATTTTTTAAAAATGTTAATTCTTCAGGTTTACCCACTAGCGGAATCATTATTTCCGGTTTTACATCTATGCCCTCAATCTTTTTTACATAAATTGCTGCTTCTATAATAGCCCTTGTCTGCATTTCAGCGATTTCAGGATAAGTAATGGCTAACCTGCAGCCTCTATGTCCCAGCATAGGGTTAATTTCTTTTAAATCTTCAATTCTAATTTTCAACGCTTCATAATCTATTTTCATTTCCTGCGCTAAATTATTTAAACTTTTTTCATCATTTGGCAGAAATTCATGCAAAGGCGGGTCAAGCAATCGTATAGTTATTGGTCTTGCTCCCATTGCTTTATATATTCCTATAAAATCTTCTTTTTGCATCGGCAATATTTTTTCCAATGCCGCCTTTCTTTGTTCCTTTGTATTTGCAAGTATCATTTCTCTGACCGCCGGTATTCTTTCCTCATCAAAAAACATATGCTCCGTTCTGCATAGTCCGATACCTTCAGCTCCTAAGTCAACAGCTTTTGCGGCATCTTTTGGTGTATCGGCATTAGCCCTTACTCCTAAACTGCGATTCTTATCTGCCCATTCCATAAGAGTTGCAAATTGAGGGCTTAACTCAGGTTCTATTGTAGGTATAATGCCTTCATAAACATTTCCCGTGCTGCCGTTTATTGATATATAGTCACCTTCATTATAAACTGTGCCATTTGCAGTAAATTGCTTTATCTTTTCATTTACTTTTAATGTTTCACAGCCTGCCACACAGCATTTTCCCATACCTCTTGCAACAACAGCGGCATGGGAAGTCATGCCTCCTCTGGATGTAAGTATCCCCTTAGCCTTGGCCATACCTTCTATATCTTCCGGAGAAGTCTCTTGTCTTACAAGTATTACATCCTCTCCATCTTTGGAGGCTTTTACCGCATCCACTGCAGAAAAATAAATTCTTCCGCTTGATGCTCCCGGAGAAGCCGGCAGACCCTTAGCTATGGGTTTGATATTCTTTAGAACCTTTTCATCAAAGGTCTTATGCAGTAATTGATCTAGTTGAGATGCATCAACTCTTAATAATGCTTCCTTTTCATTCAGCTTTCCTTCTTCTACTGTTTCTACCGCTATTCTGACCGCTGCAGAAATTGTTCTCTTGCCATTTCTCGTTTGAAGCATATAGAGTTTTCCCTTTTCTATTGTAAATTCTATATCCTGCATATCTTTATAGTGATTTTCTAAAAGTCCTGCATACTCTGCAAATTGCTTATATATATCAGGCATTATTTCTTTGAGTTTTTCTATATTATGAGGAGTCCTTATTCCTGCTACAACATCCTCTCCTTGGGCATTTACCAAAAACTCGCCAAATAACTCTTTTTCTCCGGTTGCAGGGTTTCTTGTAAATGCTACTCCTGTTGCGCAATCATCACCCATATTACCAAAAACCATAGATTGAATATTTACTGCAGTGCCCAGTTTATCAGATATCTTATGAAGCTTTCTATATACTATCGCCCTCTCCGTATTCCACGATTTAAATACGGCTTCTACAGCCAACAACAGCTGCTCTTTAGGATTCACCGGGAAATCGCTATCTGTTTCTTTTTTATAAATTTCTTTAAATTCTTTAACGATTAGTTTTAGCGAAGCGACATCCAATTCATTATCAAATTTTGCTCCCTTTTCCTCTTTTATACGTTCCAGTACTTCATCGAACATTTCTTTTTCTATATTCATTACCACATTTCCAAACATTTGAATAAACCTTCGATAACTATCGTATGCAAATCTGTCATTACTTGTATTTTTGCTCAAAGCCTCAACAGTGTCATCATTTAATCCTAGGTTTAAAACTGTATCCATCATCCCGGGCATAGAAAACTTTGCACCGGATCTCACAGACACTAGTAATGGATTATTCTTATCTCCAAAAACTTTTTTAGTTCTTATTTCAAGTTCTTGCAGTTTCTCAACAATTTCATCAATGAGGCCATCCCAAAGCTTATTTCCTTTTTCATAGTAAGTGTTGCATGCTTCCGTTGTAATTGTAAAACCAAAAGGTACAGGTAATCCTATGTTATTCATTTCTGCTAAATTCGCACCTTTTCCGCCCAGTAAATCTTTCATAGCTGCTGTTCCTTCATCAAAACTATATACAAATTTTTTCATATGCTTTTCTCCTTTTTTTTTTAGTTTTGTTACAAAAACTAATCATGCCTCATGTTACTATTTTCTTAATTAATACTGCAAAATATAACATCTTTATTCTAATTATATTATTTGGTTTAAAAATCTCACTCCTTTAAAGCTTTCAGCATAATCCCGGCAGTCTCTTCAATCGCCTTATCGGTCACATCAATTATCATGCAGCCTATCTTACGCATAATATCTTCTGCATACTCCAATTCTTGCTCTATGCGCTCCATATTTGCATAATTTGCTTCATAATTCAATCCTAACGATCTAAGTCTTTCTTGCCTAATCGCATTCAGCTTGGATGGATTTGTAATAAGTCCGAATATTTTTTTTACAGGTATTTCAAATAACTCTTTAGGCGGCTTTATCTCAGGTGTCAATGGCACATTAGCTACTTTAATATTTTTATTTGCCAGATACATACTCAAAGGAGTTTTTGATGTTCTGGAAACTCCTATTATAACTGCATCAGCTTTTTTAATTCCTTTTGTATCTTTGCCATCATCGTATTTAACGGCAAATTCTACAGCTTCCACCTTATTGAAGTAGTCTTCATCTAATTGCCTTATTATACCGGGAATGTAAATCGGCTTTTCTTTAGTTATCTGTGATATGGCTTCAATTACCGGCCCCATAATATCTACACAATAAAGATTATTCTCTTTGGCAACCTTCTCTAAATGCTCTTTAAGCTCAGCTATTACTAATGTATATATGATAATACTATTTTTATCTTTAGCTTCCGAAACAACTTTTTCTATAGCAGCCTTGTCCTTGATATACGGAATTCTGATAATTTGGTCTCTAGATATCCTGAATTGTGCTGCTGCCGCCCGAGCAACCTGTTCTGCCGTTTCTCCTATAGAATCGGACAAAACATAAATTATAGATCTTCCTTCTGACATATTTACCCTCCTTTATTGTCATTTTATATAAATCATAATTTGCATTTTTAAAGTGTTAAAGTTTATCAGCGAACAAAACATAATAATACATTTGCTTATTTTTTCTATACTACCACAAAGACAATCACTTTGCTATATATTTTTACTACTTATTTACTACTATAATGCTTAAATCTGCAAATATATTCATCATTTCACTTATATGTTTTAAAATCGCCAAGCGGTTATTTCTAATACTTTTATCTTCTACCATAACCATTATATTATCAAAAAAATTATCTATTGGCTCTTTTAAAATCTCAATGGATTTCAATGCATTATTATAATCTTTTTTTTCAATAGCTTTTAAAAACTTTTCTTTAGTCTTTTCATAAACATGCACCAGGGTTTTTTCTTCTTCACTTTCTAATAAATTATAATTGATAACCAAATCCTTGCTCTCTTTTGCGAGATTTGAAACTCTTATAAAGGAACCGACTATATTTAAGAATTCTTCTTTCTTTCTCCACTTGGATAACTCTTTAATTCTTAAATAAGCATCGTAAATATCATTTATACCTTTATTCAATACCGCATCAATAATATCATAGTCATAACCCTTCTCTAAAAGTGCGTTTTTCAATCTGCCATTGAAGAATTCTTCTATCTGATTTAATACCTTACTCTCTTCTCTGGTTAATATACCCTTTTTAACAAAAGGCTCCAAAGATTTTTTTACCAAGCCTTTAAAACTTAAATAAATCGACTTTTCCAATATAGTATTAATGATGCCTAATGCCTGTCTTCTTAAAGCATAGGGATCTTGACTCCCTGTAGGTTGTATGCCTATAGAAAAACAACCCGCAATGGTATCTATCTTGTCGGAAATGCTTAACAAAGAGCCTATAATTGAATTAGGCACAGTATCCTCGGCAAACCTAGGCATATAATATTCACCTATGGCTTTTGCTACAGCCGGATCTTCACCTTGAATTAATGCATATTCCCTACCCATAATCCCCTGTAGTTCATCAAATTCTTTTACCATATTAGTAACCAAATCTGCTTTGCATAGGTATGCTGCCCTTACCAAATGTTTCTTATCACTGTCACTCATTTTTAACTCTTTTGATAGATAAGAAGATATACTTTTTATATTATTTGTTTTATCATACATAGTACCCAAAGTCTCTTGAAACACCACATTTTTTAGCTTTTCCACACAACTTTCCAAGCCTGCCTTTTTATCTTCATCAAAGAAAAATCTTGCATCGGATAGCCTGGCACGCAACACTTTTTCATTTCCTTCTTTTACTATATCTATATGGTTTTTATCACCGTTTCTTACTGCAATAAAAAAATTAAGCAATCTTCCTTTACCATCTTCGATAGGAAAATATCTTTGGTGCTCCTTCATCGGTGTTATAACCACCTCTTTGGGAAGTTCCAAAAATTCCTTGTCAAAATTTCCACAAAAAGCCGTAGGATATTCAACCAAGTAAAGAATTTCTTCTAACAATTCCTCATCTGCAACTATTATCCCGCCTTTTTCTAAGGCAATCCTATTTATTTGATTTCTTATAATTTCTCTTCTTTCATCTTGATCAATAACCACATAACCGTCTCTTAATTTATCAAAATATTCATCCGTATTATTAATAATTATATCCCCGCTTGACAAAGTTCTATGACCTCTGGTCTTTCTACTGCATGGAATCCCGTCTTTATCGAACTCTACCAGTTCATTACCGTATATAGGTAAAAACCACCTTACCGGCCTTACAAACTTAAATGACTTATTGCCCCACTTCATGGATTTTGGGAAATTAATTGCTGTAATCACCCTTGGAAGTACTTTCCTTAAAACTTCAATAGTGTCACTTCCTTTTTCCAGCCTTTTCCCATACAAATATTCATTCTCAATACTTAAATTGTCTTTTTCAAATTTATTTCCTTTTAAGAAACCCAACAGAGCTTTTGTAGGATTACCATCAGAATCATAGGCCGCCTTTTTTGAAGGTCCCTTCCTTATAATCTCCAAGTCTTCTTGTTTATCTATCATTCCTTTAACATAAAGAGTCAGCCTTCTAGGCGTACCGCAAGCTTTTATCACATCATATTTTATTCTATTATCTTTAAGCAAAGTTTCTCCGATTAGTTTTAATTGTTCTAAGGATTTATTCATAAACCTAGCCGGAATTTCCTCAGTACCTATTTCAAATACTAAATCTCTTTTCAAATGTGGCACCTCCTATTTATACAACATTTTTTCTGTCTTTTTAAGTAATGGGAAATCCATATCTTCCCTCTGCTTTAAATAAGATTGGGCAACCAATTTTGCTAAATTCCTCACTTCTGCTATGAAGCCTGTTCTTTCTGTTACAGAAATTGCTCCCCTGGAATCCAACACATTAAACATGTGAGAGCATTTTAAAACGTAATCATAAGCGGGAATGACCAAACCTTTGGAGATAATCCTTTCCGCCTCTTTTTTATATTGATTAAAAAGACTAAATAGCAAACCAATATCCGCCTCTTCAAAACTATAAAAAGAGTGTTCTACTTCCGCTTTTTTGAATATATCCCCATAAGTTATATTGCCTACCCACTCTATATCAAAAACATTATCTATTTCTTGAATATACATAGCTATCCTTTCCAGCCCATAGGTTAATTCAGCCGATTCCAATTCACAATCAATTCCGCCAATTTGTTGAAAATATGTAAACTGAGTTATTTCCATACCATCCAACCATACTTCCCAGCCCAGCCCCCACGCGCCGAGGGTGGGAGCTTCCCAATTATCCTCAACAAACCTTATATCGTGTTTTACAGGATCAATGCCTAATGCTTCAAGACTTCCTAAATACAAGTCTTGAATATCATCCGGTGATGGCTTTATTATCACCTGATATTGATGATGTTGATACACCCTATTGGGGTTTTCTCCGTACCTTGCATCTGCAGGTCTTCTCGAAGGTTCCACATAGGCAACCCGCCAAGGTTCAGGACCTAAGGCTTTTAAAAAGGTAAAAGGGCTCATTGTCCCCGCCCCTACCTCAACATCGTAAGGCTGGGCTATAATACAATTCTTTTCTGCCCAATAGTTTTGTAGATTCAGTATTATTTCCTGAAATGTCATAAGAAACCCCTCCTAATTTTAATAACAATAAAGCCCTTCGTCCTCCAAGGGACGAAAGGCTTTCTTCCGCGGTTCCACCCTTATTGACAGTTATATAAACCGTCCTCTTATTATTTTAGCTCCGAAATGCCTTCCCCATAAAATAATACCGATTTACACCTTACATCGGCTCTCTTGAATTCATTATTATAGGTACTCCTTTTCATCTATGCTATAAATAGATTCTGTAGTATAATCTAACAAAAGTAATAACTTTTGTCAATAATCTATTTTAATTATTCTTTAAAAAGCTTTCTTAGCTTTTTTGCTACCGGTTTAATACCCCTCCACTTTTAAAAAACTTTTGAATTTCATTTCCCATCTCTTAGATTTAAATCCATCTGTAAATCTACTTAACAATACCCAAGTCTTTTACCGTATTAATAAAAACCATGGATTTAAATTGCTTACCAATATGCATTTGAACAAATTCAGACAAAATCCTATCTGCTTCCATATATATATTATTATCAATTTTAATTGTATTTAACCTCGATAGCGGTAAAAACAGTAAGTTGGTATAAAACTCCAATGTGCTCGGATTAATCTTAACTGCATCGGCATTTGCCGCACAGTTATCGCATATAGCACCGCCAAGCCTTATACTGAACTTGGTAAACTTGCCCTCCTTGCCGCAAACCGCACATCTTTTTAAAAGAGGTCTATAACCGCTTAGGCTCATTAGCTTAATTTGATATGCACAAGAAAGTATTCCCATGGGCACTTTTTGTTTTGAAAGGTAGAATAAAGTTTTTGCTAAAAGGAGGAAAATACTTTTACAATCCATATTTTCATAGGTAACCGTATCAGCAATTTCCGTAAAATATGCAGCATAGGAAAGCCTCAGTAAGTCTTTTCTTAATTCATAAAAAGATTCCCGTAGATCACAACTGTTAATATAATATAGATTTGTACCCATATATAAAACAAAATCACTTACGGAAAAAACTTCGCAACTTGAGACTAACCTGCTTTTTGGCCTTCTGCATCCTCTCGCATATACCTTTATTTTCCCGCTTTCTTTTGTTAACAGGGTTAAAATTTTATCTGCTTCACTCACATTGATATGGTTTAAAACCAAACCTTGTACCTTTGTAATGGACATCTTGCACCCCTATCTATAACCTAAATCTTTGAGTGCGGAAAGGTTGTCCCTCCAATCCTTTCTGACTTTAACCCAAAGCTGGAGGTTTACCTTGATATCTAATAGATTCTCTATATCTATTCTAGCCTTGCTGCCTATATCTTTTATCATATTACCGTCCTTGCCTATTATAATTCCTTTATGAGACTTTTTATCACAATAAATATTAACCTCAATATCAATTAAATCTTTATCCGCTCTTTCTTTCATGCTTATTACCTCCACTGCGGTACCGTGGGGTATTTCTTCCTTTGTTAACATCAAAATCTTTTCCCTGATATATTCTGTAACAATAAACCTCTCCGGCATATCTATTATCATATCATCAGGAAAATACATAGGCCCTTCAGGTAATAGAGCCTTTATCTTTTCTAAAAGAATATCCATATTATTGCCTTCCACTGCGGAAATAGGTATCACTGTATCAAATATATCTTGGTATTTAATTATTCCTGCTAAAACACCTTCCAGTTCACTCTTAGATATTTTATCAATCTTGTTTAAAGCTAAAATTTTTTTCGTTTTTGCCTCCTTAACTATATCAAATATAAAAAGATCACCTTTCCCAATTTCCATAGAACAATCAACCAAAACAATAACAACATCAACCCCTTTTAAGGACTGCACTGCAGTATTTACCATGTATTCACCAAGTTTATGTTTTGGCTTGTGAATCCCCGGCGTATCTATAAAGACTATTTGCAGATCATCTTTTGTATATATACATCTTATCGTATTTCTTGTAGTTTGAGGCTTACTTGTGATTATATTAAGCCTTTCGCCCATAAAGCTATTGATAAGAGTAGACTTACCTACATTAGGTCTTCCTATTATTGATACAAATCCCGATTTAAATTCTTTATCCATTATATACCTCTTTTAATAATCATACTTTAATAATCAAAAATAAATCCATCAAATATTCGCTTTAAACTCTGTAAAAGCAAAAGGTAACAATTCTTTCAAGGTATGCTCCCTTGTTTCTTTTCCATTGAAAATAAAAAGTTTCAAATCCAATCCGAATTCCGACATAAATTGCCTGCAAATACCGCAAGGATATGCAAAATCATCGCTGCTATTGACTATTGCTAGAGCTACAAACTCCTTTTCACCTTGGGAAACAGCTTTAGCAAATGCAACTCTTTCTGCGCATATGGCCGCACTATATGATGAGTTTTCTATATTGCATCCGGTAAATATTTTGCCTGATTTAGTAAGCAGTGCTGCACCCACTCTAAAATTTGAGTATTTTGCATAAGCATATTCCATAGCAGAAATTGCGGCACGCAATAGTGCTCCTTTATCCAATTTATCACTCCTCAAAATCAATCTTTGTATTTGCCGAAATAACTTGTATCCATGTAATGCCTTTGTTTAATCTTATCTCATTACCTTTTAAATCCCTATATATTGTTTTACCGTTTCTAGAATCTTTTTGCCATTCTATCTCAATTAGTCTTCCACCGGTGAGAAAGTAGCCTCTATTTTTACCTACATTATTCAGTTGTAACCTGCCTACATTGTCTAATACTTTTATACCAACCTTTTCTATTATTACATTAGTTGTTTTTATGTCACTTTTTGTTTCTTTATCCTGCATAGGAGTATCATTTATAAATCGGTAGTATGCTTTTTCTTCATCATTATATAAATAAGATACCTTATAATAACCGCTATAATTTATCGTGATCTTCTTTTGAAATGCACCATCAGGCATTAAAAAATCATCACTGAATTTGAAATATTCCGGAGCATTTTTATTTTCTAATTTTTTAGTCTCGGAAACTTCACGCATATACTTAGTATTGGTATATAAATTATGTGGCATTTTTCTATCTGTAGAACGCCAAAATACAGGAGTTCCTTTTAAATCATTAAATGCATCCACTTTTAATATATCTAAATCTTTCAAAGCTTGCGGGCTGCCACCACAATGAACATAAATAGCACCGAATTCCAAAGCTTTGTCAATGAAATAGGGTCTGGCACTTCTGACAGGACCTATCTTTTCAGAAGGTAAATGATGATAAATACCCATATATCTCGTTATACTGCCTTCCACAGGCATCTCATATACTATCTCCGCACTATCAAGCCCGGATTGAGGCCTGGCATTTATTTCATTATCTATCATCACTGCTATTGGTCTTTGCTTTACATTTGACTCTTCCGTATCAAGCAATCCCGTTAAAGTGCATACAAACCCGGGTACCTCTTCAACTTCTTCTATTTCTTCTGCAATCTCTTCTTCATCTTCTTCATCAATTTCCGATTTCTTTGAACTTGAACATCCATTAATTAGTATAAGTAATGCTAAAAATATTATAAGTAATCTTTTTGCCTTCATAAGAACCCTTCTTCCTTTAATAGTGTTTTATATACATGAGTTTTTTATTTAACAGCAGATTGTTTAATTTTTACAGGCTATAATTTAATTGTTTAAGTATTTCTTTTTGTTTACTTATCATTTCTCTTTCATCATTTTCGTCTAGATGGTCATGCCCTAAAAGATGTAACATACCATGTATAAGTAAAAATACTAATTCTCTTTCAACACTATGCCCATATTCCAAGGCTTGCTCCTTTGCCTTTTCCAAGGAAATCACAATATCTCCTAAAAGGGGGTCCAAACCCTTATCGCCATTTATAATAGAATTTTCGTTTCCTTCGTCAAAACCTATCATAGGAAAAGATAGCACGTCAGTAACCGTATCAATATTCCTAAAGTTTTTATTCAAATCCTTGATTTCTTCGTTATCAACCAAAGAAATGCTGACTTCGTAATTGATTGTGCATTTTTCGTAATCTAAAACAGTTTTAATTGTTTTCTTTATTAATTCTAACAATTTTTCTTTAACTTCCAGCTGATTTTGTCTATCATCTATTAAAACTGTCAATTTGTTACCTCCTTTTTTCTTGTTTCCTTTGTAATATTAATACCGTTTGAAATATCCTTCATATTTTCCGGATACTCAATTCTATCATGAAAAATCCCTGTCAACACCTTTAAAAAAGAACCGATTATTGTTTCAATATCTTTCAAAGACAAATCACATTGACTTAATTGGCCGTCATTAATCTTTTCTTGTATAATCTTCCTAACCCCTCTTTCCAGCTCTTCTTTAGTAGGCTCCGTCATTGAACGAACATAAGCCTCTACAGAATCTCCCAGCATAACGATAGCCGCTTCTTTATTCTGCGGTTTTGGAAAAGAATATCTAAATTTATCTTCAGATACCAAATTTTCTCCTTGAGTTGACACTGCTTTATGATAAAAATACGCAACTAGAGTGTCTCCGTGATGCTGCGCAATTATATCCTTAATCTTAGACGGAAGTTTGTATTTCTTTGCTATTTCCAAACCGTCCTGCACATGAGAAGTTATTATTAAAGCACTCAGATTCGGAGATATTTTATCATGGGGGTTTTCTTTAGTGAATTGGTTTTCCTTGAAGAAATAAGGTCTTTTTAACTTTCCTATATCATGATAATAGGATCCTACTCGACATAATAATGCATTTGCACCTATATCCTCTGCAGCGGTTTCTGAAAGATTGCCGACAAGTATTGAATGATAGTAGGTTCCCGGGGCTTCTAAAAGTAATCTTTTTAAAAGGGCATGATTAGGGTTGGATAATTCAAGAAGTTTTATGGGGGTGATAATATCAAATATCGTTTCAAAAAACGGCAAAAATCCTATTGTTAATACTGAGGTAAAAATGCCGCCTATTACACCATAACTGACATCATAGATAAGAATTTTGGAGTCCAAATTATTAATCAAACCAAAACTAATAATAGATAACATATTGATTAATGAAATCGTCAAGCCGGCATATATTACAACACTTCTATGGTGGGTTTTCGATACAAGAATGGAACCTGCAATCCCCGAGAAAATTAATGCAACCAATATAGCGATATTAAATTCCGTTATAAAGCCTGCCAATATACTCATAAATATATTTGCCATTATTGCTGCTTTGGGATCAATAAGAATGGAAATAATCAGAGCACAGGCAGGAATTGGTATCATATATACGGAAATCATGCGTGTACCAACCGCAACAGACAAAATTATTAAAATATTTATACTGAGAAGTAATATCATAGAATTGTTCATCCAAGTTTTAGGACAGAAAGTACGCAAATAAAAATATAATACAATCATAGGAAATAAAATCATAACAGCATAGGATATATAAATTTTCCAGTCCCTGCTTTCATGATCCTTTATTAAACCGTAGGATTTAAGAAGTTCTATTTGCTGTGGGCTTATCTCTTGTCCCTTGCTAACTATTCGTGTACCTTTCTTAATAAGCACTTCTTCAATATTTTCTCTTGCTTCAATTCTTTTTTGATTTGTTTCCTCTTCATCATAAAAAATATTAGGCTTGATGACTAATAAGGTGATTTTTGCACCTACTTGATTTAGCCTATTCTTATTAGGCAATTTCTCAAAAAAGTTAATTATATCTTCTTTTTTATCCTCTAATTGCTCCTCGTTAATTCGCTGATTTAATATTTGATTAATCAAATATTTAATGTTTTCCTGTAATTGAATCAAATCTTTGCGATTACTTTGCAATAATTCTTGATAAGAATCGTTATCCAATATTATATTTGAATAATAGCTTAAATTCTTTACTTTTTGCTCCAACAGCATGTCTTCATCTTTTTGAAGTTCATCTATTTTATTGAAAAAAGCATCTATTTTCCCTTCTAATTCTATCTGGATAGTTAAATCAAGTTTATATATGGGTTGTACTAAACTTTCCGCCTCATCCCTTTTAATCCCGGTAGCTACTTTATCAACCATATTGGATGGAGCATCGATATCCAAATCCGCTATATCACCTATGTTAAAACTATAAACCTGAGGAGCGGAGGTCAATATTATAATAGTAAATACCATAACATAAGTCATAATCATAATAGACCATTTACTAAGGTTCTTATTTGAGAAAACTTTACCCGGTTTTATCCTATATGGCTTTTCCATTGTTATCCTCCGTATTTACTCTTCTTTGCCAGCCTCTTCGTTTGACTTTTTTTCTTCATATTTATCATAAGCTTTTATTATATATTGAACTAATTTATGCCTTACAACATCTCTTTCGTCCAAATAAACAAAATCTATACCCGGTATTCCTTTCAATATCATTTCCACTTCTTTTAAACCTGAAAATTTACCTTTTGGTAAGTCAATTTGAGTTACATCACCGGTTATTATTACCTTTGAACCAAAGCCCAATCTGGTTAAAAACATTTTCATTTGCTCTGATGTTGTGTTCTGAGCTTCATCAAGTATTATAAAAGAATCGTCAAGGGTTCTCCCTCGCATATAGGCAAGGGGTGCAACTTCAATATAACCTCGCTCTACATTTTTTTGAAAATTCTCAACACCCATTATATCATATAATGCATCATACAAAGGTCTCAGATAGGGGTCAACCTTGTCCTGCAAATCTCCCGGTAAAAACCCAAGTTTCTCGCCGGCTTCCACTGCCGGTCTTGTTAATATGATTCTGTTTATTTCTCTATTTTTAAATGCTTTGATAGCCATAACCATAGCTAAATATGTTTTCCCTGTACCTGCAGGTCCTATGGTAAAGATTACTTCATTATCATTGATAGAGTTAATATACCTTTTTTGACCCAATGTTTTACACCTGATAACCTTACCTCTGGCTGTAGTATATATTGCATCATTTAATTCCCCTGTTCTTTGTTCTTCTCCTTCTCTTACAAGGCTTATAGAATAGTCAACCATATGATTTGTAAGAGTTTGGTTTTCTTCAAGTTTTTTTATTAACAGTTTAATAACTTTAGTTGCCATAGTAGCATTTTTTTCTTCACCTACTATTCTTAGCTCGCCTTCTCTAACGATGATATCCACTTCAAATTCTTTTTGAATATAAATAAGATGTTCATCATAATCTCCAAAAAGGTTTTTCGTATTATCAAAACTTGTAAGTTCTACTCTTTCCTCAATTGTATTGTTGATCAAGCTGCCTTCCTCCTAATTTAATATAAAATATCAATTTGTTTTTTTTCAGCAATATCTTCTATCGTTTCAACATACATTTTCCCTATAATTGATTCTTTATTGAAAAAATAATCAAGTTTTTTATTCATTGTAACAGCATTTTCAGGATACCGTAACCTAATCTTTGCATTAAGCCTTTCGCGACACCGCTCCTTTGCCTCTTGCAATGTCAGACTTTTTTCGACAGGTATAAGCTCGGAATATATTATCGTTATATATTTGATTGGAAATATATAATCTCCGAATTCAAAAATATACTTTTCATTAATGCTTTTATTAAAGTCCTTGAAAGGTATAGCTTTGTTTTTATGAAATTTTTTTCCCAACAATTCTATACCATAAGTTCTTTTAACACAGCCGCTGCTCTTAAACTCTATTTGTTTCAAATAAATTTCTTCTACATCTTCATACCATGCTTTTGCCAAAACTTTTGCCATAGCATGTGTGTATCTAATGTCAACATTTTCTCGTTCTATTATACCGGAAACCAAAATCTGTCCTTTTTCTACTGTATCTCCGTCGTTAACAACTCCATCACCGTTTAAGACAAAAATTTTTTCTATAACAGCATTTTTTATTGCTATTATATCACATGGTTCATCTATATTTATATATTCTGGTTCTTCGATTTTTTCAGAAACAGTAACGTATGCTTTTGTACCTTTTATTTCAATCCCTACCCATGCTAATTCAGGCATAGCAATTAGGATTTCATTTTCTATGTGCCTTTTGTCAATTTGTTTTTTTAATATTCCCACTTTAAGGCCGTAATAGTCAAGTTTCTCCAGTATCACGTTATTAGCCAAGGTTTTATGCCCGTCAATCTCAATCATCCATATAAATAAGCTTAAAATATATAAAAAAAGAAGTAATGCCCCCAAACCGAATACCAACAATTTTCTTTTTTTAATTGTTTTGATTCTAAAGGGCATTCCACATTTATTTTGTATTCTAACTTTAGTGCCGGTTTTTTTAACTATTTGTCTGAGTCTAAAAAAATCTTTGACATTTATTCTCGCTCTTATTGTCATATAGTCTAACTTTTCAATATCCCAAAGATATATACCGTTTATAACTGCCAAATTAATAAACTGCTCTGTCTTGATACCTTTTACAGTAATAATAGCATAACCGTAAAAATAATTCCATAGATGTGTAATAAACATATATCACCTCGTAATTACCAGTTATTGTTCACACCCTTACTATTCCTTCTAAGTAGATTTCTTTGTTTGCACGATTGTTAAGTTGCACTTACATTCATCGCAGTATGATAGTATAGCTGCTGAAAAAGTCATATTATTGTCATCCTGAGCGCTGGCGCAGAACTTTAATGTATTGGGATTGGAAATGCAAGATTTTCACTGAGTTAAAAATAAAATTTCCTAAAAATCATGCATTTTTCAGTGGTCTCGTACTAGGAGTTCTTGTGCCTATCTTTATAAAAGATTGAAATGTTAAAAATCCTTAGAACCCTATATCTGTTATTTCTCCTTTAATAACCACTTCTTCCTCCAATATTGACTTTATGATAAGATTTTTTCCGATAATTGTAACAATACCTGTGCCTGTATTAACACTAATTTTATTGTCACAATAGGTAATTATACCTTTATGATTCTCAATGGTAATGCTATTTGTGCCTAAAACTATCATTTTTGGTACATCAAGAACTATATCTTTTGGCAACTCCAATGCTTCCGATAACTTTTCTACAACTTTATAAACTTTTCCTCCCATAGCATGCACCCCAATAATAATCTATGTATAACCATTATCTTTAGAACAAAAAAGATGCTTCATCAAAAAAACTCTCCTTTAAAGAAGAGTTTTTTAAGTATTTATACAGCTATTCTAACGTTAGTCTTTAAGGTATTACACCATTGAATGCCGCCGCTTGTATTCCTTTCCATAAAAAATATCATTCATTGTTTCTATCTCCTAAGAACTTTTGGTTTTCCGAGGACTTCCGCCATAACAATAGCTCTTTGAACATCAGTTAGGCTTATTGATAAATTTTTCTCCGGTTCTAGGACTGTTTCACCGGACACGTCATTATCGTCAAAATCGGATGTTCTCTGCGGTTGTCTACCCAATGCCGCAAACGTACTATCAGTTCTGCCTTTCATCGCATTTAGCGAAATGTCCTCAACAGGCTTAATTACAGTTTCTGCAGATGGCTTCATCTCTAAAATATCACGAAAACCCTTTATCAAATCCTTTTTCCTTGAAGCAGCGGATTTAGGCATACCTTTCCCTCTCTGTCTTTGTCCTGATTTTTTAACAGCACCTGCAATGTTTGCGATTATAGAAATAATTATAAAAACTAAAATTAAATCCAATGCTTCACCACCTCTTTTTAATAATATTTTGATATATTTTAATCAAAACTCTATTTAATATCCTTATCAGATACTTCAATTTTGCCTGATTTAGAAATAGTATCCCTCATCTGCGTATCGGCTTGTATGTTTTGCATGCCAAAGTAATCCATAACCCCCAAATTTCCGGAGCGTAAAGCATCTGACATTGCTTTAGGCACCTCTGCTTCAGCCTCAACAACTTTAGCTCTCATTTCTTGGACAGATGCCTTCATTTCCTGTTCTTTTGCTACTGCCATGGCACGTCTTTCCTCAGCCTTTGCCTGAGCGATACGCTTATCAGCTTCTGCCTGATCTGTCTGTAATTGCGCACCGATATTTCTGCCTACATCTACATCAGCTATATCAATTGACAATATTTCAAAAGCGGTACCGGAATCCAATCCTTTATTAAGAACTGTTCTGGAAATAGAATCAGGATTTTCCAAAACTTCTTTATGAGTTTCCGAGCTCCCAACTGTAGTAACAATACCTTCACCAACCCTGGCAATTATGGTTTCTTCTCCGGCTCCACCCACTAATCGTGCGATATTTGCTCTTACAGTAACTCTGGCTTTAGCCTTTACTTCTATACCATCCTTTGCCACAGCAGCTATAACCGGAGTTTCTATTACCTTGGGATTTACACTCATTTGAACCGCTTCCAATACGTCTCTCCCTGCCAAATCAATAGCAGCGGCTCTTTCAAAACTCAAGTCGATCTCAGCCCTTTGGGCAGCAATAAGAGAGTTTATAACTCTATCTACGTTACCACCTGCCAGATAGTGTGCTTCAAGCTGATTGACAGTAACACCTAATCCGGCTTTTCTTGCTTTTATTAAAGGGCTTACTATCCTGCTGGGAACAACTCTTCTCAGCCTCATTCCAACTAGGTTAAATATTCCTACATTAACACCGGCTGCCAGCGCAGAAATCCACAATCCTATAGGCACAAAACTTAGAAATATTGTTAAACCCAATATGATAACAAATATTGTAAGTATAGGCGCGATTAAATCAAACATTTATATCCTCCTCTTCAAATTTTTTTACTATTATTTTCATACCTTCGCTTTCAATTATCTCTACCTTAGACCCCTTGTCAATAAACTCACCGCGAGATTGAGCGTTAACTCTTTTATCCCCAACAGTTATTATTCCTGCGGGTCTTAAAATAGTTTCAGCAATACCAATTCTCCCTATATAAGAGTCATCAAGTTTAGAACTTATATAACCTTCCTCTTTTTTTTGTTCTGTCTTTAAGACGAGGAATTTTAAAAATTTGCTCCCATATCCAAGTTTATAAATCAATACAATAGCAGATATAAAGAGTATTAAAGTTATTATTACCAACAGCATAGCTTCATATAAATTTGTTGTAATAAGTGCAATACTAATTACTACACATATGATACCCGCCACACCGGGAATACCAAAACCCGGTATAGTACCTTCTATCATCAAAAGCATCAATCCTATAATATACAATAATATACTTAATGCAGACCATTCACCAATCATTTATCCCACCCTTCCTATAATTAATATGCTGTAAGCTACTAACAATTATAACATAATAAATTTCAATAAAATAGAGACCATTTTAAGGACGCAATAAAAATTATCAAGTTTTTTTACTGTTCATATCTTAACTATTTCTGATAAGCAGCTTATTATAATGCAATAATAAACTAGAATTATAAAACAAAAACGTTTTGATTGTCCGCAAACAATCAAAACGTCCTTATTCCACTATCATCTAGCCTAAATGCTTCCTTACTAATTCATTGACTATCTTCCCGTCTGCCCTGCCCTTAACCTTTGGCATAAGTTCTTTCATAACCTTACCTATATCTTTAACGCTTTGCGCTCCTGCCTCAAAAATAGCTGTTTTTACTATTTCTTCTAATTCATTTTCATCTAATTGCTTCGGAAGATAAGACATTAAAATCTTAATTTCTCTCTCCAAATCCTTCACCAAATCAGGTCTATTTCCCTTTTCAAAATCAGGAATGGAATCCTTCCTCTGCTTCACCGCTTTGGCTATAACCTCAATAATACCTTCATCATCCAGTTCTATTCTTTTATCCTTTTCTTGTTGTAAAATTGCAGCCCTGACCATGGTGATAACATTTTTCCTGATTGTATCCTTTTCTTTCATTGCAGTTTTCATATCCTGCTGTAGAATCTGCTTGAAAGACATATAATCAACCCTCTTTATTTAAATTTTCTTTTTCTAGCTGCTTCAGATTTCTTTTTTCTTCTAACACTAGGTTTCTCGTAATGCTCTCTCTTCCTAACCTCAGCTAAAACACCTGCCCTTGCACACTTCTTTTTAAAACGTCTTAATGCACTTTCTAAGGTTTCGTTTTCTCCAACACGAATTTCAGACATCTAATACACCCTCCCTCCGCTGGTAACAATCATTGCCTAAACTCAACTGCGTTAAAGCGGGACAATTCAAACACATATTCCATTATACAGTACATATCAGTAAGGTGTCAACAAGAGGTTTTAGCTCCGGAACTTAGCCCGGCGGCCACTGCAGATTCCTTCCGCCAAGCACATGAAAATGCATATGAGGTACTGTTTGTCCTCCTTCTTTACCAATATTATTAACTATTCTAAAACCCTTCCCATCAATACCAATATCTTTCGCCAGTTTATTAATAATCTTCATAATATGACTTATTAGGAAAAAATCTTCTTCTTTAAAATCCATAATTGACTCCAAATGTTTTTTTGTAATAATAAGAAAGTGTACGGGTGCTTCAGGATTTATATCATTAAAAGCTAAGACTTTATCATCCTCATATATCTTGCTGCAAGGTATCTCTCCTTTTATAATTTTACAAAAAATGCAACCGTTCATTCAATCACCTCCCTCAACTTAGCTTATGCTCTTAATAAAGTATTCAACAATAATATACAAAAATCCTTTAAGGCTTTTATTCTTTTACCAATTTTCCAAGAATATGATTATTCTTCATCTCTACTAATTTAACATTGAGTAATTTACCGTTAATACTTTTTTCAGATTCGGCTATAACTTTTATATAGTTATGTGTTAGACCTTCATAAAATCCTTTTTTCTTTTTTAATTCCTGTTCAAAAAGAACCTCCAAATCTTTACTGATAAATCTTTGTAGAAATTTCTCCTCATTCTTTTTTGCTATTTGACTTACCAATTTGCTTCTTTCCTCTTTATCTTTAGCGTTAACCTGATTAGGAAACCCTGAAGCCCGCGTTCCTTTTCTCGGTGAGTATTTAAATATATGCATAGAACTAAAGGATATTTCATCTATAAACTTTAAAGTTTGTAAAAATTCTTCATCAGTTTCCCCGGGAAATCCTACGATAATATCTGTAGTTATTCCCACATCATCAAATGTTTTCCTAAGGTTATTTACTACATCCCTATACTCTTCAACAGTATATCTTCTGTTCATTCTTTTCAATGTCTCATCGCATCCGCTTTGCAAGGAAAGATGAAAGTGCCTGCAAATCTTATCTAATTTGGAAATCCTATATATAAAATTTTTTGTTAAAGTCTTTGGCTCTATTGAGCTCATTCTAATCCTTTTAATTCCATTAATCTCGTGCACCTTTTCTATAACATCAATCAATTCAACATTTTTTAGGTCTCTCCCGTAAGAACCAATGTGTATGCCGGTCAATATAATTTCAAGAAAGTTATTTCTTGCCAGCCCCTCTATTTCACTTAAAATACTGTCCATATCTTTGCTTCTAATGTGTCCCCTAGCAAAGGGAATAATGCAATATGAACAATATTGATTACACCCGTCCTGTATTTTAACAAAAGCCCTTGTCCTTTTTTTATATTGATTAATATTCATATCTTCAAATTTATCAACTTTTTTAATATCTGTCACTGCATTCGTTTTTACATCTTTCCCCATTGCCTCTTCTACCAGTTCAACAATCTTATTCCTATTATTCGTCCCCAGTACAAGTTTTACACCCTCAATGTCCAAAACTTCTTTAGGTGCAATTTGTGAATAACAGCCTACGACAGCTATAAAAGCATCTCTATTATATTCCAAAGCCCTTCTTATTACTTGGCGGGATTTTCTATCCCCCATATTAGTAACCGTACAGGTATTTATTATATAAATATTTGAATAGCTATTATAATCAACTATTTTATAGCCTTTTTCTTCAAAAGACTCTATCATAGCCTCTGTTTCATATTGGTTTACCTTGCAACCCAGTGTGTAAAAAGCAACCTTCTCCAATATATTCCCTCCGGTTAATTATCAAAATTGGTTATATTCATAGAGTATGCAGCTTAGAACAGTTAAAGCAGCCGTTTCGGTTCTTAATATTCTATTACCCAAGGTTACGACCTTAGCCTTATTATCTATAGCTAATTGCACTTCTTTATCCTCAAATCCGCCCTCGGGCCCTATAAAAACCCCTATGCTTTCCGGTCTTGCATTGCTTAATATATCTTTTAAACTAATATCTTTTTCTTTTTCATAAGGAATTAAAGACAAATCTTTATTCAGTGAATCTGTTACAGCGTTTTCAAAAGACATAGGCATACCGATACATGGGATCCTGCCTCTATTGCTTTGCTTAGCGGCCTCCTCGGCAATTTTTTGCCACCTATTTATTTTTTTTATTTCATCATTTATTGATGCCAGTTTAACAACTGTTCTTTCACTTACTATAGGTATCACTTTATTTGCTCCAAGTTCTGTACATTTTTGAATAACAAATTCCATCTTTGTAGATTTAGGCATACCCTGATAGATTGTTATATCCAAATCTATTTCCCCTACAGACTCTTCTATATTTAATATCTCGGTTATCACTGAATTCTTATCAATATCCATTATTGAAACTATATAATCTTTTCCTTCTCCATCACAGAGCACTGTATTACCACCGCTCCTAAGCCTTAAAGCATTGGATATGTGTTTTACATCCTCGCCTTTTACAATAATTCTTTTGCCTTTAATATCTTCTTTGTTTATAAAAAACCTGTGCATACTATTCCTTCTCTCCGACAATGGCACACCATTCCCTCGTCTCCATAACTTCTCTTATCTTATATTTATTACTCTTTAATTGATTTATTACGTCCTTCTTCCTATCAGCTATAATTCCTGACGATATAAATAATCCGCCGGGATTTATTAACCTATAAGCTTTATCTGACAAATCTATTATAACATCAGCAATAATATTAGCGATTATTAAATCCGCTTTTATCGTTATACCACCAAGTAAATTACCTTTTAAAACCCTAACCTTATTTTCCATCTTATTTAATAATGTATTATCTGCGGCAACTTTACATGCATTCTCATCAAAATCTATACATGTAACTGTTTCTGCTCCAAGTTTAGCTGCTGTTATACCCAGAATACCTGTTCCACATCCTATATCAATAACAGTATCCTTGGCTTTTATATATTTTTCTAATAATTCCAAACACATGGAAGTTGTCTCATGGCTACCTGTGCCGAAAGCCATTCCGGGATCTATTTCTACTATTATATCATTTTCAATCCTTTTATACTCTTCCCAAGTAGGTTTGACTATTATCCTTTTACCTACTTTAAAAGGTTTAAAATATCTTTTCCATGCATTAGCCCAATTTTCTTCATTCACTTGATTTATAATAACTTGTCCTTTGCCTATATCCAATCCAAAACCGCTTAAATTTTTAATTTTACTTTCTATTTTATCAGAATAATTATAAAAATAACCTTTCACTTTCACATCAGTGCCCAAGGTTTTTAAAAATGTCGAATCTATATAGTCCCAACCGAACTTATCCTTATTAAGCATTGAAAAATCATTGGGATCAATTATTGCAATACCTACAGCACCTTCCTGTTCTAATATATAAGCTACGGCATCGCTTGCCTCAGTAGTTGTTAAAACAGTATATTCTATATACTTCATGGATTTGCTCCTTTGTACATTATTTATACAGCTGTGATTCTTAACTTTTGAACTGTATCCCGCACTGAAATATATCCCCTTGCCAGCTACAAATAAATATTATATAACGGATATATTCTCCATCATCCAAATAAAAAGCAGCATAATTGCTGCTTTTTATTTACCGAATGCATCCTTTACTTTTCCAAAAAACGATTTATCCGACTCATTATAGCTTTCACCCATTGTATCCGCATAATACTTCAAAGCTTCTCTCTGTTTTTCATTAAGCTTCTTCGGAACTTGAATTTTTACAGTAAAGTATAAATCTCCTTTATACCTGCCTTTCAAACTTTTAATACCTTTGCCCTTAATCTTAAAAGTGGTTCCTGTTTCAGTACCTGCATCAATATTGTAACTTGCATCTCCTTCTAAAGTCGGAACCCTAATAACACCGCCCAGAGCTGCCGCTATAAAGCTTATAGGTGCTTCACAATGCAAATCTATTCCGTCTCTTTTAAATATTTTATGAGGTCTAACCCTGATATAAATGAATAAGTCCCCGCCGGAACCTCCCCTAAGGCCCGGTTCCCCTTCGCCCCTTAATGTTAGAATAGAACCGCTATCTACACCGGCAGGAATCTCAACAGTAATCTTTCTACTTTTTCTTAAAACTCCCTTACCCCCGCATGTTGTACATGGATTCTTGATAACAGTACCTTCACCATGACAAGCATCACAAGCACTCACATTGACTATTCTGCCAAAAACACTGTTTTGAATATTTCTTATTTCACCGGTTCCACCACATTTTTTACATGTTTCCACACCGCTTCCCGGTGCAGCACCGGTACCATTGCATGTCTGACAGGCTTCATTTCTATTTATCCTTATATCTTTTTTAGCCCCAAAGGCTGCTTCTTCAAAGTTAATTTCCATATCGTATCTAAGATCATTACCTCTTTGAGGTCCTGTATTTCTGGCTCGCCTTGACGAGGTGGAAAAACCAAAGCCGCCTTCACCAAAAAATGTTTCGAATATATCCCCCATACTTCCAAAGCCGCCCGTAAATCCGCCGAAATCTCCAAAGCCCCCGCCTGTAAAGCTATTCGGATCAAAAGCCGCATGACCAAATTGATCATACTTTGCTTTCTTATCCTTATCACCAAGGACTTCGTATGCTTCATTTACTTCTTTAAATTTGCTTTCAGCATCCTTGTCCCCGGAATTCATATCCGGGTGATATTTCTTTGCAAGCTTCCTGAAAGCTCTTTTTATTTCCTCTCCGGAAGCTGATTTATCTACACCTAAAACTTCATAATAATCCTTTTTTGCCATATACTCACCACCAGCCTAAAACCAAAATCTATCATCGAACTACGAGTCTAATATTACAAGTCGCATGCGATGCCTCTTACAAAATCTCATAATACCATATTATCGTTTGTCTTACAATGGGCGACCACAGGCCGCCCTTACAACTCTTACTTATCTTCATCAACCTTATAATCTGCATTTATTGTTCCGTCATCATTCTGATCCCCGGCGAAATCCTGAGCGCCGGGTGCACCTTCGCCTCCTTGTGCCTGATAGATTTTAGAAGATATTTCATAAAACACTTTCGATAAATCTTCCGTTGCAGTTTTTATGCTCTCATTATCACTGCCTTTTAGGGCCTCCTTTAAGTGATTTAATTCTCCCTCAATCTTCGCTTTATCCTCGGAACTTAATTTGTCATCTAAATCTTTTAAGGTTTTCTCTGTCTGATATACCAAGCTGTCAGCCTGATTTCTTATTTCAACTTCTTCCTTTTTCTTTTTGTCTTCTCGTTCATGTTTTTCTGCTTCTTTTACTGCTTTATCTATATCATCTTTAGAAAGGTTGGAGCTGGCTGTTATAGTAATATTCTGCTCATTACCCGTTCCCAAATCTTTTGCAGATACTTGCACAATACCATTGGCATCTATGTCAAAAGTTACTTCAATCTGGGGAACTCCCCTAGGGGCAGGGGGTATATTAGTCAATTGAAATCTTCCTAAAGTCTTATTATAAGTAGCCATCTCTCTTTCTCCCTGCAACACATGTATTTCTACGCTTGTTTGCCCATCTGCCGCTGTTGAAAAAGTCTGGCTCTTTTTTGTAGGTATAGTGGTGTTCCTATCAATAAGTTTGGTAAATACACCGCCTAAAGTTTCTATACCAAGTGTTAAAGGCGTAACATCCAATAGCAGTACATCCTTGACTTCTCCGCCTAATACTCCGGCTTGATATGCAGCACCAAGAGCCACACATTCATCAGGATTTATTCCCTTAAAAGGCTCCTTGCCTGTCAGCTTTTTAACGGCTTCTTGAACAGCAGGAATTCTCGTGGAACCTCCCACCAAAATTATCTTATCTATCTTATCCGTAGATAAACCCGCATCTTCCAATGCTTTTCTTGCCGGTCCCATTGTTGCTTCAACTAAATCGTGGGTCAGCTCATCAAACTTTGATCTGGTGATTGTTACATCTAAATGTTTAGGTCCTGTAGCATCAGCAGTGATAAAAGGCAAGTTTATATTTGTCTGCAATACACCGGATAGCTCTATTTTTGCCTTTTCTGCTGCTTCTTTTAGTCTTTGCACAGCCATTTTATCATTTGTTAAATCTATACCCTGATCTTTTTTAAATTCCTCTATCATATGCTTTATAACTCTTTCATCGAAGTCATCGCCGCCAAGTCTATTATTACCGCTGGTAGCTAATACTTCAACTACATCATCCCCTAATTCAAGTATAGAAACGTCAAAAGTGCCCCCGCCTAAATCAAACACTAAAATATTATGATTTTCATCTTTATCCAGTCCATAAGATAAAGCAGCGGCAGTTGGCTCGTTAATAATCCTCAGTACTTCAAGGCCGGCAATTTTTCCGGCATCTTTTGTTGCTTGCCTTTGGCTATCGCTGAAATATGCAGGGACAGTTATAACAGCTTGAGTGACCTTCTCTCCCAAATAAGCCTCGGCATCCTGCTTTAGTTTAGAAAGTATAATAGCCGAAATCTCCGGCGGCGTATAAGATTTATCATCAATTTTTACTTTAAAATTCGACCCCATCTCTCTTTTAATAGATAATACTGTTCTGTCCGGGTTTGTTATAGCCTGTCTTTTAGCAATTTGCCCCACAAGCCTTTCACCGGTTTTTGAAAATCCCACGATTGACGGTGTAGTTCTATTACCTTCTGCATTGGGTATTATAATAGGCTCCCCGCCTTCCATAACTGCTACACAAGAATTTGTGGTTCCTAAATCAATACCTATTACTTTTGCCATATTATCTTTCCTCCTCTAATATAAAATTATTTTCAATTTTTGACTGCTACTTTTACCATACACGGTCTTATCACTTTTGAATTTAACATATATCCTTTTTGAAAAACTTCTTTTATGACATTATCATCTTCTTCTCCTTCTTCTTGCATAACTGCATGATGATAATTCGGATCAAATACACAATTCTCTGCCTCAATCTGGGTAAGACCGTTTTTATTTAAAATATCCAAAAAGATATTATATACCATTTCAAGACCCTCAATATATTTCGTATCCAAATCCCCTGATTTAAATGAACTGATAGCCCTATCAAAATTATCAATAACCGGTAAAAGCTGAAATATCATATCTTCTAAACAATATAACCGGAATTCTTCCTTTTCTTTTACAACTCTTTTACGATAATTTTCAAAATCTGCCTGTAACCTAAGAAACTTATCCGCACTTTCTTTAAGTCTTATTTCATAATCTTCGATTAACCCTTTTACATCATCATTGATACCTTCAAAATCTTTTGCACTAGTTTCTTCATTTTTTGATAATCTTTCTTCTAAATCCTTTACTTCTTGAGCAACAGAATTTTGTTTTTTGTTATTCAGTCCTTCATTATCTTTTATTTCTTTCTCCATCAATATCCCACCTATTCTTTATATACTTTAGAATTAAAATATTAAGTTTTTAATATCTTTGATAAAATATCATTTAAGTTCTGGGTCAAACAATCTACCAATGAAATCACTTTTGAATATTCCATTCTTGTAGGGCCTACCACCCCGATAGAGCCAATAATTTTGCCGTTAAAGCTATAGGTCGCAGTGATTAAACTGCAATTTTTCAATTGATTAATTTTGTTTTCTTTACCTATAGTCACGGATAAGTCTTCCGATTTATCTTCTAATACGTCAAACAGCAAATCGTGTTCATCCAATATATTTAAAAATTCTCTTGCTTTTTGTACATCACTATATTCCGGCAAGTCCAAAAGGTTAGCAACGCCCTCATGATATACTTCAATCTTATCGGAATATTTAAGAGCTTGAAAAAGTTCCGGTAAAACTTTTATCAATAATTCATTATATCCGTTAATTCCACTGGTCAAACCGGAAAGATCCAAATTCTTTAGTTTATCCAAAGATAATCCGGTTAGTTTATCATTTAACATATTTGATATCTTATCAAGAGTACGAATATCCAAACTTTCTTCCATTCTTATAACACTGTTTTTAACAATTCCCACATCGGTAACTATTACGGAAAGAACATTAAAATTATCAATACCAATTAATTGTATATGCTTTAACCTTGTCTTTCCATATTGGGGAGCCATTGCTATGGATGCATATTTAGTCATATTAGAAAGAAGCTTGGAAGCATGTTTGATTAAATCATCTATCTCACCTAAAGTATCTATAAGTTCCTTTTTTATATACTCAACTTTTTTCGTATTTAACATGTTTTGAGCCATTATTGAATCCACATATAAACGATATCCTTTATCTGAAGGAATCCTGCCGGCGGAAGTATATGGTTGTTCAATATAACCCATTTCTTCCAAATCCGCCATCTCATTTCTAATAGTTGCAGAACTGACACTTGTTAAATATTTCTTAGAAATAGTGCGTGAACCTACTGGTTCTGCAGTATTTATATAATCTTCGATTATTGCCTGCAAAATTAACCTTTTCCTATTATTAAGGGACATCATTAACACCGCCTTTGTTAGCACTCGTACTCATCGAGTGCTAATTCTGTTACTATAATATCATTGCTACATTTTTTTGTCTATAGTTATATGCATTTTTTTTTATTATTTTGAAAATTTTATAAAAACTTCATTAGCTAAATCTTTACCTTTTTTAGTTAAAAAAATGCTTTTATTACTTATGTCAAGCAAACCATCACTTTTAAGTCGCATAACTACATCTCCGTATATGTCCATAAAACCTTTACCGTATTTATTAAAAAAATCATCAGTATTTAAACCTTCGTTTAGCCTAAGGTTTAAAAA
>CAYXUX010000007.1:0-7468 GCA_964468275.1 uncultured Clostridiaceae bacterium | reverse complement strand
TTTGCTGTGGCTGCCTGCCCCTACTCCTATATATTCTTCATTTTTCCAATATATTAAATTATGTTTGCACTCATAACCTTCTTTAGCATAATTTGATATTTCATATTGTTTATATCCCCTATAGCCCAAAATTTCCTCTGTCAAATAGTACATGTTCCTATCTGTATCTTCACTGGGAATGACTAATTCTCCGGATTTAACAAGTTTATATAAAGGAGTGGTTTCTTCCACTATCAAGCTGTAACATGATATATGTGTTGGTTCAAGATTACAAACATTTATAAGGGTTTCCTCCCACATTTTTATAGTTTGATTTGGCAAAGAAAACATTAAGTCTATATTTATGTTTTCAAATCCTTGTGCCTTGGCCAGTGAATAGGCAAACAAAAAATCTTCATAATTATGGATACGTCCGATAGTTTTTAAAAGCTCATTTTGTTTTGCCTGCAATCCTATGCTAAGTCTATTTATCCCCATTTTGTAGTATTCTCTTATAGATTTTTTTTTGAGAGTTTCAGGGTTACATTCTATGGTTATTTCCCCGCCCTTTTTTATAAAAGGATATATTGAGTCCATGATTTTCCCTATATTTTCACATTTAATAACGGTGGGAGTACCCCCACCGATAAAAACCGTTTTTAACCTATATTTATCATCTTTAAAATAGAACTTGATTTCTTTACATAATGAGTCAATATATTTATCCTCTTCGTGTATTATATATGAATTAAAATCACAATATAAACATTTTTTCTTGCAAAAAGGAATGTGAATATATAAACCGATTTCTTTCATAAAATCACCTAATCATCAAGTTTTAATACAGACATAAAAGCTTCTTGAGGCAATTCAACACTCCCAACTTGCCTCATTCTCTTTTTCCCCTCTTTTTGTTTCTCCAAAAGTTTCTTCTTTCTTGTAATATCCCCGCCATAGCATTTAGCCAGTACATCCTTTCTAAGTGCCCTTACCGTTTCCCTTGCAATAATTTTTTGTCCTACAGCCGCTTGTATTGGTATTTCAAAAAGCTGCCTGGGTATTACATTCTTTAATTTTTCCGCAATAGCCCTGCCTTTTGTATAAGCCTTATCTTTATGAACAATAAAAGAAAGAGCATCAACAGCTTCAGAATTTATCAAAATATCCAATTTAACCAAATCTGATTTGGAATACCCTTTTAATACATAATCAAAAGAGGCATAACCTTTTGTCCTGGATTTTAACGCATCAAAAAAATCAAAAATTATCTCATTTAAAGGCAAGTCATAATGAAGTATAGCTCTTTTTTCCTCTATATATTCCATATTTATGAAAACACCCCGTCGATTCTGACATAATTCCATAATAGTACCCACATACTCAGTAGGAGTCATTATTGATGCTTCCACTATTGGTTCCTCCAAATAATCAATTTCCTGCGGCGGTGGCAGATTTGTAGGATTTGATACTTCTATCAATTCTCCATTCGTTTTTACCACATGATATATCACGCTGGGTGCAGTGGTTATCAAATCAAGGTTATGCTCCCTTTCCAATCTTTCTTGTATGATTTCCATGTGAAGCAAACCTAAGAATCCGCATCTAAAACCGAAGCCCAAAGCTACAGATACTTCCGGTTCAAATAACAAAGCAGCATCATTAAGCTGTAATTTTTCCAATGCATCTCTGAGATCATTATATTCCGCACCATCTGCCGGGTAAATTCCGCAATATACCATAGATGTTACCTTCCTATATCCCGGTAATGGTGAATCACAGGGGTTTTTCCCATCAGTTATTGTATCGCCTACATGAACATCGCTTACATTCTTAATACTTCCGGTTATATATCCAACTTCTCCCGCGGAAAGCTGGCTGCGAGGAACAAATCCCGGATTTAAGGTTCCCACTTCAACAACTTCATATTGGGCATTATTAGACATCATTTTTATCATCATGCCGGGCTTGACTATTCCGTCAAAAATTCTCACATATGCAATAACACCTTTATAGCTATCATAAAGAGAATCAAATATTAATGCTTTAAGCGGCTTATTTTTATCTCCTTTTGGAGAAGGAACGTATTTTATTATGCCTTCTAAAACCTCATCAATACCTATAGCTTCTTTAGCAGATATTAATGTTGCGTATTCCGTATCCAAGCCGATTATATCTTCTATTTCTTTTTTAACAAAATCGGGATCCGCACTGGGTAAATCAATTTTGTTTATTACAGGGTATAATTCCAAATCATTGTCTAAAGCCAAATAAACATTAGCTAAAGTTTGGGCTTCAATACCCTGGGTTGCATCGACTATTACGATGGCGCCTTCGCATGCTGCTAGGCTTCTTGAAACCTCGTAAGTAAAATCCACATGTCCCGGAGTATCAATTAAATTAAAAATATAAACTTGCCCATCTTTACTTTTATACTCTAACCTTACGGAAGTTAACTTAATTGTAATACCTCTTTCTTTTTCCAAATCCATATTATCCAACACTTGTGATTCCATTTTTCTTTGGGCTATAACTCCGGTTTTCTCTATCATTCTATCGGCTAAAGTTGATTTACCATGATCAATATGGGCTATTATACAAAAATTCCTGATATATTTTTGATTATCATTCTGCATAGATATCTTCTCCCTAGTATATTTAGAATAATGCATATCAAATTATAACATATAGGACTTTAACATGAAAGGAAAATGTAGATTGTTGGATTTGCTAAATCAATGAACTAATTTAATGAAAATAGCTTATCAGATTATGATAAGACGTGTGCAGAATATCTATAATAGGCTTAACATATAGTCTAAAAGTATTACCGGCAATGTCAAACCTGAGCATCCCATTGTCTTCATATTTTGTATAAACGGCATGTGTATCATCACTTTTTTGCATCATCTTTGAGGTGGCATCATCGACAATATTAACCATGCATAGAAAAAGCATAAAACAAAGAAAGATAGTCAGAAACTGCTTTCTCTTAAGCTTCCTCTTAGCTTTTTTTTGTTTTTTTTCTTCGATTCTCCCCAAGACCCTCACTCCTGTAAATCTTTCAATACCTCACCAATTACATTTGATAGCAATTCTCCGGAATATGCGGCTTCGTCAATTGTATTCAGCATACAACCAACTTCAATCAAAATGCAATAATCGCTTACATATTGATTGTATTTACTTCTCGTTTTTACATCTGTTTTTAAATACAAGCCCGGATATAATTTTTCCATCTTTTTGCTTATGCATGCAGAAAACTTTTTCAGCTCCGAATAATTGGGATTGGCGCTGCTGGTAACTAACATGATTCTTGCTGCTTTTTTACCGTTTATAGTTGTAGTATATTCATTTTTTTTAGCCTTTTTGTGTTCAGTATTATTCACTGTAAAAGCATCCCTATGTATATCCAGAAATACTTTTAACGATTTATTCTTCGAAGTCTGTTGTTTAATAGTAGCTAAAGAATTAATATAAGAATAGGCATAGGATTCCTTATCATGATAAGTCTTATCATGCACAACTATGTATTTATATTTACCCTGCAGGTTCTTTGCCATTATACTGCCTACTAATATTACACTATGGTTTTCATTCAATGTATGATAATTTCCTTCACTATACGGTGTATAACTTTCTGTCGCATGACTATGATAAATTAAAACTTCAGGAGTTTTTTTTGTTAACGCAAGTTTCCTTGGAGCTCCGATATTTAGAGATAACTCTTCTGACTTTTTAACATGTTCTTCTTGTTCATATGCTTTATATTCATCTTCTTCACTAAAGTATATTTCTCCCTCAGGCACATCGGAATAGCTTTCTATATCAAACAAATCAATTTCAGATATATTCTTTGAAATATCAAATTTTTCACGCATTATTTGTGAAAACCCGTAAAAACTGTATTGCATAAAGTTGAAGGGAGCAAATTTTGTTTTTACTGCGCTGTCATTATGAACTAAACTGGTGCTTGCGACATAATTACTATTATTATTTTTACCGATTGAATTAAATCCCGGTATTGAGTTGCATAGAATATTCAAATATGCCGTATTTGAAGAAATCCCATTAAAACTAAATAACAAAATTCCTACAATTATAGCAGAAATTAAAAATGCCGGCAGAAATGTAGATTTATTCTTATTGTATCTCATCATAATAAATACCTCTACCCCTTCATTCTTCTTCTTTTATATGCCTATTTTTTAAATAATATGCCGGCTAAATGGTTCTAGTTTACTAACCTAGCCACATTATCCATATGAATACTGGGTTGCAAAGAAATATTTATACCATCGGCTAATATGTCGGAAATATCATCTATAATGCTATCAATCTCTTTTGGAGTAACCATCATATCTCTTAATTGTTCGGAAAAGACTTCATTTATTAGCTCTAATTTTTCTGACTTATTTAGATTGTCAATCATATTTAAAAGAGTATTATCCTTTTTCCCCTCCTTTTTAAGACTTTCAATAATCATATCAATTGTATCGGAGGCCATTGTAACCGCATCTATTACCGTTGGTACCCCTATCGCTATGACGTCGACTCCTAGGCTGTCTTTGCTTAGTTCTTTTCTATTGTTTCCTACCCCAGAACCGGGATTTATGCCTGCATCCGAAATCTGTATCGTAGTATTAACTCTTTCCATTTTTCTTGAAGCTAAAGCATCAATAACGATCACCAAATCAGGTTTTACATGGTTTACCACACCGACTATTATTTCACTCGTTTCAATGCCTGTGATACCTAGAACTCCCGGAGAAATGGCAGATACAGGTCTTACACTTTCATTAATCTGATCCGGTATATATTCAGTCATATGTCGGGTCACCAACACTTTCTCTGTTACTTTTGGACCAAGTGCATCCGGGGTAATATTCCAATTGCCTAAACCAACAATTAGAATTGATGAATCGTCTTTTAAATCAATTAACTTATCTAGCTCTTGTGCAATATTTCTACTTACATCTTCCATTAAATCTATATCTTTATATCTTAGATCCGGCACTTCAATGGTAATATAATTGCCTATAGGCTTACCAAGTGCCTTTACACCCGTTTCTTCTGTGATTTTCACTCGTGTTATTTTTATATTTTCATTTTCATCCTTTTCAACCTTCACCCCGGGTATGGATTCTTTACTTTCCTCTTCATAAATTTCTTTTGCTTCCAACGCCAAATCTGTTCTAATACTTGACAATATAATCCCTCCGTCTATTTTTATACATTTTGCTACCTATTAATCTGACCAAAATATTAGGTAAATATTCTTGGGTTTTAGAAATAATCAGTTGCCGTACACACTTCACTGTTCCTTTTAGATTGATTTTTATATTTGTTACGATTATTGAGTTACAAAGCTAATAGTCTGAGAGCTTTAAGCCTTTTTGCAACTTATCTATATCAAACATTAATAATTTTTAATAAAAAATACAAAATTTTAATTATAAGAAAGATTATTTTATATCATAAAAGATTTGGAAATTTTTTAATATAAATCTAATAAAGTGTTATCATATATATAGAAGAATATTTTAATGAAAAGGAGTTTTCCAGATGGCAAAAAAGTTAAGGGATCCGGTAAGCGGATTTACACACTTGGGAGGAGCGATATTGTCTATAATCGGTACTATTATTCTGGTGATATATGGAACTAAAAAAGGAACCGCTATTCATATAACAGCTTTTTCTATATTTGGTGCCAGCCTCATTCTCTTATATACTGCCAGCACCTTATACCATTTGCTTCCGGTTTCAAAGAAAGTTATTACTATTCTAAGAAAAATAGATCATATTATGATTTATATTTTAATTGCAGGTACATACACTCCTTTATGTCTTATTTCTCTTAGAGGAAAGTTGGGATTAGGCTTGCTCATTTCTATATGGTCCCTTGCTTTGATAGGAATAACCCTTAAGCTGGTTTGGTTTAATGCACCCAGATGGTTATATACAGGGTTCTATCTTATTATGGGTTGGCTTGCCGTTATAGCAATATTTCCTATGACTAAAAAAATTCCCTCTTTGGGAATTTGGCTAATTCTCACGGGAGGAATATCATATACTTTGGGAGCAATAATATATGGCACTAAATGGCCTGGGAAAAATGCAAAAATATTCGGATTCCATGAAATATTTCATATATTTGTTATGATAGGCAGCCTATTACATTACCTTTTTATGCTTAATTTTGCTGTATAACCTGAAGGTGCTTTATGATATACTCCATTTCTTCATATGTTAACTCCGCAAATACAGGTATTGCAAAAGCCCTGCAAGAAAGATATTCCGCATTAGGCATATCACCTTTTTTAAAACCCAAATTTATATATGCTTTTTGTAAATGTAAGGGTATGGGATAATATATGCCCGTGGATATACCTTTGTCAGCAAGGTAAGCTGCCAGCTTTTCTCTATGTTCTGATTGCAGTATATATAGGTGATATACATGTTTTACATTCTTACCTTCATATGGTGTTATTAAACTCGTATCTTTCAGATTTTCGCTATAATATTTAGCATTTTTCTGCCTTTTATCATTCCACTTATCCAGCCTCTTTAGTTTTACCCTAAGTATAGCGGCTTGTATTTCATCAAGCCTTGAATTATACCCCACTATATAGTTATAATATTTCAAGGGATTATATATTCCATTATCAATTATGTTACCTGCAAAAATGTTTTCGTCTGTTTTGGTTAAGATATTAAATGCTTTTTGTCCGTCTTCCCCGCTCCCATGAACCCTCAATGCCTTACATATAGTCGCTAACTTGTCATTGTCCGTAACTATTATACCACCATCCCCGGCACATCCCAGATTCTTTGTGGGAAAAAAGGAAAAAGTAGCAATATCCGATAGCGTGCCTATCATACGCTTTTTATACTTTGAACCAATGGCTTGGGCAGCATCTTCTATCACATGCAATCCATACCTTTTGGCTATTTCATTTATTTCATCCATATCACAGGGCTGTCCGAATATATGCACCGGCATTATAGCTTTAGTCTTAGGTGTTATCCTTTCTTCTATTTTAGAAAAGTCTATATTAAATGTATCTAGTCTTACGTCCACAAAGACGGGAATTGCCCCTATAGAGGAAATGCTTTCTGATGTCGCAAAAAATGTATAAGGAGTTGTAATAACTTCATCGCCTTCACCGATTCCAAGTGCTTTTAAGGCTATAATAAGTGCATCGGTACCATTTGCTACTGAAATAGCATGCTTAACCCCTAAATATTCACAAAATTCTTTTTCAAATTCATATACATTAGTCCCCATTATATATTGTCCTCTCAATAACACCTCCAATACCTTATTATCAATTTCCTTCTTTATCATGTTATATTGTCTTGTTAAATTTATTAATGGGATTTGCATAAAATACCACCTCTTTATCATTCTTAATTAAATTATATGCAAATTGAACTCACTTGTTCTCCAAACAACTCAGTCTGACGGTTCTTCCGTGCTATTCAATATTAT
>CAYXUX010000006.1:0-39153 GCA_964468275.1 uncultured Clostridiaceae bacterium | reverse complement strand
TTATGAATTATTTTTTAATAATGTAGAATAATATAGAATGATAAACTGTTTGAGGTGGGTTATGAAAAAATATAAATATGTAATTATAATGATAATAATAATTACAGCGGTATGTTTTTCATGGTTTTTTTTAAAGCATAATTTTCCTCAAGATATTCCTAAAAGAGCTAAACTTGTTAGGAATAAATATGATAATGCTAACTTATTATTCTATAAGGATGTTGAAAAGATGGGAGATACAAATTATTATAAGAAAAGAAAGAATTATATAAATATGGAACAAGAGAATGAGAATGAAATACGGTCGGATATAGAAAAAAAAATAACTGACAATATAATGAGGAAATATGATTAATACTTACTGAGTATAGTTATAAAAGGCGGCAACGCCGCCTTTTATAACTACAGAATTACGTGTCATCCTCTTTTTCAATATTATTGGTATCATTGTTTAAATTATCGGAATTCTTCGGGTTGGTTTTATCCGCATCATCTTTATTGTTTTCATTAGTTTTGTGGTTACCATTGCTATTGCTATCAGGTTCAATATCCTCACCATTATCTTCATCATCAATATCCTGCTCATCAGTTTGTTCATGTTCTATTTCACATATTTCATCCGGTATCTCATACTCACTATCATGTGGGAGTGTTTTCGTTCTGTCCAGCGGTTCAGATCTTTGCGTAAATATATGGGATTCAATCAAAGAGGGTGGACAATTGGGGGAAGCTAATAATCCCGATTCTGAACATATATCCGCTATCACATGGATATCACAAATATTATCTATACCCGGTTCGGTGCCTTTTATAAAAATCTCGGATCTTATTGTGGGTCCTCTTAAATCAAGTTCACATAATTCAGAAGGTCTTTTACCTGATTTTGTACATATAGTTACTGAAACCAAACCTCCCGGTTGCTGGAAGCTTTTACTCGGAAGATCTTTGTGTATTTCTTGCATTATTGCTTTCCAGAGTCTTGCAGGATATGAGCCTCCGACAAAAGACATAGGTTCGGGATCATCGTGCCCCATCCAAACAGCAGCAGTATAGTAAGGAGTAAAACCTATAAACCATGCATCTTTATATTCCGTCGTTGTTCCGGTTTTACCTGCTACGGGAACATTCGGTATCGAAGCATTTGTACCGGTACCGGTTTGTACTACTCCCCTTAACATATTTACCATAAGATACGCTATTTGCTCATTAATAACCCTGCGTTTTTCAGGAGTATTATCAATCAGAATATTACCATGCCTGTCATATACTTTTATAAAAGAGACCGGAGTAATATGGACACCTTTATTTGGGAAAACGCTAAAAGCGGCAGCCATCTCTATCGGTTTAACTCCTTTTGTCATACCGCCGAGTGCAAGGGCAGGTAAATTTCTATCGTTTCTTTTTTTGTTTTCCAATTCTAATGTAGTAAGACCGAACTTTTCCAGATACTCAACAGAACGTTCTATGCCTATGTCTTGTAATACTTTAACCGCAACTACATTTATGGAGTGCAATATACCTTCTCTGATAGTAACCAGACCTCTGAAACTCCTCTCGTAATTTCTAGGGGAATAATTACCGAAAGTAATCGGGGTATCATCTACCACAGTGGCCGCAGTATATCCGTTATCTAATGCGGGTGTATATACACTTAAAGGTTTAATAGAGGAACCCGGTTGCCGCAATGATTGAGTAGCCCTGTTTAGCCCTCTTCTTACTTTGGAACTTCTTCCTCCCATAATAGCTTTAATCTCACCGGTTTCGTTATCTATTATTACCATTGCAGCCTCTGGTTGTAAGATTCCATTTTCATCTTCCTTTGAGGGAGGAAATAATTTTTCATTTGCAAATGAATCCTCAATAGTATTTTGCATTTCTGTGTCTATAGTAGAAACTATTTTCAAACCACCGTTATATACTTTTCTATTGGCTTCTTCTTTAGTGTAGCCGAGCTTTTCTTGAAAAGACTGTATTACGTCCTTAATTACCATATCCGCAAAATAAGTTGTATCTATTTCCCTTTCCACTTTTGACAGCTTAATTTCTTCTTCAATAGCGATACTATACTCTTCTTCTGATATCATGTTTTGGTCTAACATTTCGGTAAGAATCAAATTTTTACGGTTCATGGAATTATCATAATTTAAATATGGATTATAAGTTGAAGGATATTTAGTAATGCCGGCAATAACTGCAGATTCAGCTAAAGTTAAATCTTCTATTTCTTTTGCAAAATAATATAAAGCAGCTTCCTTAACACCGGCAACATTATTTCCTCCTAAACCAATCGTATTCAGATAGGCTTCAAGTATTTGTTCTTTCGTAAATTGCCGTTCTAATTGTATAGCATAATAAGCTTCAATTGTTTTACGCTTAAAACGTTTTTCCGGAGTTAAATAAATGTTTTTAATAAGCTGCTGTGTTATTGTACTCCCACCGTGTGCCAGTTTGCCTAACTTAAAATCTTCTATAGCGGAACCGATAATACGCTTGATATCAATGCCATTATGCTCATAGAATCTTTTATCCTCAATAGCAATAAAAGCATTACGCAGGTCCATCGGTATCTCATCAAGGGTAACCATTGTCCTATTTTCGTTAGCGTGTAGTTTATCAATAACTTTGTCGTTTTCATCAACTATATAAGTTGTTTGATTCAAGTCAAATATTTCTTCATAATCTAAAGGTTCAGCATTTTTTATCCAAGCATATACAGTACCAAGTACCACACTGGAAGTAATAACCAACACCAGCAATAAAACAATAAAAATTATAGTTAAGATTCTTGTAGAGATTTGAGATTTAGTAGATTTATTCTTCTCTTTACCAGTGTTTTTTTGTTTATTTTTCTTATTTTTCATATGTTACCTCCTAAGTTAAAAAGGAAAGCACAATATTAATACGAATATTATAGCATAAGGTAAACACCATAGCAAACAAGGCTTTCGAGACATAATTCAGGTATTATTGCTAAGATTTAATAATAATTTTGAACCATTTTTACATATAATTATTTGAAAGCAGAAAATGGAGAAAATGAAATGAATCAAAGACATTTTTTAAAAAGTAAAAAAAGTAAACTTTATGCCATTATCATAATATTTTTTGTTTTAATTTTATTTTTTTATTTTTATATAGAAAAAAATATTAAACCTAAATTAATGGCTATGTCGGAAATTAAAGCAAGACTATTTGCAACTGAAGTAATTAATGATGCAGTGATTAAAAAAATTGAATTAAATTCTTTTAATGATTTAATTACTATTAAAACAGACAATCAGGGCAAGGTGACATTAGTGCAGGCCAACACCAAAGAGATGAACAGATTGGCTGTAGAAACTTCAAAAGATATACAAAAAGAATTAGAAAATATAAAAAGAAAGCATATAAAATTATCAATCGGTAATATAGTGGGGAGTCAAATTTTTGCTGATGCGGGACCATATATTAATATTAATATTCAACCTGCCGGTTCAGTTGGAGTAAATTTTACTACAGAATTTATAGAGGCAGGAATTAATCAAACGAGGCTAAAAATTTATATGTATGTCAGCACAAAAGTTCAAATAATCGTACCCTTCGCCGGTGATAAAGTGGATGTTGCAATTAATATACCGGTATCGGAAACCATAATAGTGGGAGATGTACCCGAGAGCTATATAAATGTACCAAAAGATAATAATGATTTTTTAAAGGTTGTACCTACAAAAGACCCGTTTAAAGATTGAATAAAAGAGATTTGCTTGACAACCCATATTTCTTAGAATAACATTTTGTTACAACACTTAAGTAAAAGTAAGGTGAGAAAAATTGAAAGATAATAATGATTTTACAAACAAGGAGTATGAAAAGCGAGGGTTTCTGGACACTTATACCTATGAATCTTTAAATGATAATTTAGCCGATAAGAAAAATAATACATTTATAGTAGAAGATAATAAGGAAAAAGCTATATTAGTAGGAACAAACACTATAGAAGATTTAGATGAACTCGGTGAATTGCTAAAAACAGCCGGAGGTATTGAAGTTGGAAGGTTGGTACAAAACATTACAAAAGTGGATAGCGCCTATTATATAGGTAAAGGGAAATTGATGGAATTGCTGGAAGAAGTACAAGTTAAGGATGCCGGTTTGGTGGTATTTGACAATGAGCTATCAGGTGTTCAAGTTCGAAATATTGAAAATGAAATCAGAACAAAGACTATTGATAGGACACAGATAATTTTAGATATATTTGCTAAAAGAGCATCATCAAAAGAAGGGAAATTGCAAGTTGAATTAGCTCAGTTAAAATATTTGTTGCCCAGACTTTCCGGTCATGGCATTGAAATGTCAAGAGTTGGTGCCGGTATTGGAACAAGGGGCCCGGGAGAACAGAAACTTGAAGTTGACAGAAGAAAGATTAGAGAAAGAATAAATGGACTGGAAAGGAGAATTAAACAAATAAAAAAACACAGAAGGATTCAAAGGAAAAGGAGGAGCGAACTATATAATATATGTATTGTGGGATATACAAATTCAGGCAAATCAACTTTGCTTAATTCATTATCCGGTTCAAATATCCATACGGAAGATGAACTTTTTGCCACCTTAGATCCTACTACAAGGAAAGTAGAAATAGACGGTAAGGGTATAGTTATAACCGATACCGTGGGATTTATAAGAAATCTTCCCCACGATTTAATAAACGCTTTTAAATCGACTTTGGAGGAAGTTACTTATGCGGATCTATTATTGCATGTTGTTGACGGAAGCGTAGATTATTATGAACATCAAATAGAAATTGTAAATGAAGTGCTAAAAGGTTTAAAAGTTTATAACAAGCCCATCATTCTTGTTATAAACAAAATTGATAAGATTGATAAAAATGAACTTGCATATTTTAGCGATAGAAATGAAGATATAATATATATATCAGCTAAGGAAAAGAAAAACTTGGAAGAGCTGGTTAAAAGAATAGGTGATTATGCAAAAAAAGAATTTGAAATCATAAAGTTACTAATACCTTATAGTGAAACAAAATTAGTATCTTATTTGCATGAGCAAGGGAAAATAATAGAGGAAGAGTATAAAGAGGATAACATATATATAAAAGGTGAATTTAGCGTGACAGTGGCAGGGAAAATTAAAGAATATATAATTACTTAGCTTGGAGTTAATCAGTAAACCACCGTTTTATTTTTTAAACTAAGATTTAATAAATCAGTGTATTTACTTTTTATTCTTTATATTTTTTATTGAAATAAATTCATACAAACCCATGACAAATAAAAAAAGGCTAAAGATTTTTTTCAGAATGTCTGAATTAATTTTTATCGCAAGCAATGCTCCTATACAAGTTGCGATAATGCCCGGCAGTATAAGTTTCTTAATCATACTTTTTTCTATATTATTATTTTTTAAATGTACTATTAAAGCTACTATAGAAGATGGTATAAAAGAAATCAGATTAACGCTTTGAGCAATTTGCTGACTTGTCTTTGTCAGGATTACCAAAGAAGGAATCAGTATAGTGCCGCCGCCAATACCTAATCCGCTCATTACTCCGGATAAGATTCCCATTATAAAAACAATCAATTAAACATCATTCCAATTGCTGTTATTATCATTATTGTACCGAAAACCTTTCTAATAACATTTACAGGTATTCTATTTAGTATTTTTGAACCGATATATGCGCCTATCATAGAACCAATGGTAACAATAATAGTTACTTTTAGTGAAGCATTTCCTGACTTTATATATATCAAGGAACTGATGATTGTTAAAGGCAATATAATTGAAATTGCCGTTGCATGAGCTTTATGATCATGTAAATCAAGCAGAAAAGTCATAGCTGTCACTAAAACGACACCGCCTCCGGAGCCTAATAGACCATTTATTAACCCTGCTAAAGCCCCAATAAAATAGACCGATACCTTCTTATTAATAATGCCACCTTCTTATTAACACAAATTCCTTTGGGTAATCCACCTGATACTTATTAAGATACTCCTTTTTTAATAAAATATTTGCAATATTTCACATATTGTATAATTTTATTTTTTTACTGTAAGTTATTAATATTTGATTAAGATTGTGTTGTGGAAAGGCTTAGAATTTCTTGTTGCTCATATTTACACTGATTATCAATAATGATATTATAATATTAGATTTATTTACTTGGAGGGTTATAATTGAATTATATTGAGAAGGAAAGTCAACAGATATCAAATTGGATAAAAGATATAGTGGTATCGGCAAATGCTTCAGGTGTAGTACTGGGTTTATCAGGTGGCATAGACTCGGCTGTTGTTGCAGCTTTATGCAAAAAAACTTTTCCCAATAATACACTGTGTTTGATTATGCCTTGTTATAGCGATACAGAAGATGAAGAACATGCAAGACTGATAGCAAAAAAGCTTGACCTAGAAGTTAAGAAAATTGATTTAAACCCCATATATGACTCTTTTAGAAAAGAAGCAGGTGCATTGTTTGATGAATCAAAATATCTGCTGGGTAATGTGAAGTCCAGATTACGCATGATTACGCTTTATTATTTTGCTGCTAATTATAATTATTTAGTTGCGGGCCCGACTAATAAAAGTGAGTTTATGATTGGTTATTTTACAAAACATGGAGATAGCGGTGCTGATATTATGCCTATTGCCGATTATATAAAAAAAGAGATATTTGAGCTTGCTAAATTCTTAGGAATACCGGAAGAGATAATTAATAAAACTCCTACTGCAGGGCTTTGGGCAGGACAAACGGATGAAGAGGAAATGGAATTTACATACAATCAACTGGATAATTATATTATTCAAAATGATACTGATTTAGAGGTAAAAAATAAAATTGAAGGCATGATTCTGAGAAGCAAGCATAAAAGGAGTTTCCCAAAGATTTATCGAAGAAGTAATAAATTAATTTAAAATTGCGGGGGTGTTTTTATGGCCGGTCATTCAAAATGGTCAAATATAAAAAATAGAAAGGGAAAAGCTGATGCCGCTAGGGGAAAAATTTTCACGAAGATTGGAAAAGAAATCTCAATAGCAGCAAAAGACGGTTCAGATCCTGAATTAAATAGTAGGTTGAGGGATGCAATTGCTAAAGCCAAATCAAATAATATGCCTAACGATACAATTCAAAGAGCAATAAAAAGGGGTTCCGGTGAATTAGGAAATATAAACTACGAAGAAGTGATATACGAAGGTTATGCACCCGGGGGAGTGGCAATTATAGTTAACGCACTCACGGAAAACAGAAATAGAACAGCAGGAGATATAAGGTATATCTTCGATAAAAACGGTGGAAGTTTAGGTAATTCAGGTTGCGTAGGATGGATGTTTGATAAAAAAGGTTTGATAATAGTAGAAAAAAAAGACGGCATCAATGAGGATGAGCTGATTATGCTTGCGCTGGAAGCAGGTGCGGAGGATCTCATAGCTGAAGAAGATTCATATGAGATATATACGGAACCAACAGCTTTTTCCGATGTTAGATTAAATCTTGAAAACAGCGGCATCAAAATGGCTTCAGCGGAAATAACAATGATTCCTCAAAATACCGTTCAGGTAACTATAAAAGAAGATACAAGACGTATTAATAAAATGTTTGATATGCTTGATGATAATGACGATGTGAAGGATTTTTATCATAATGGTGATTTTTTGGAAGAAGGCTAAAGATAAAACTGCTTTAATATGAATAATAATGATAAATATGGTAATAATAACTTCCATAAGAATATGGAGGTTATTTTATGTTTGTCAATAAAAAAAAAAGTAAGACAAAAAAAATATTTTTATTGTTTAGTGTTATTCTTATTATTTCTTTTATTATAGGATATTTCATTAATAATGTGAGTGAAGTTAAAGAAAATGAAGGATTATCAAAGGTGAATAAAAACTTAATCATTCCAAAAAATCTGCGGAATGCTGAAAAACCCAATGATAATGAACCATATAGGATTAAAGAATCAACACAATTTCGTTATGTAACACATTTTAAGATGTGTGGGCATACAATTGAAAGAGATATAATGGCACCGGATTTTTTTATTGGTTTAAGTATAGAAGATTTAAAAAACAGAATAGAAGGCTGGGAAATAGAAGAGATAGAAGAGGACTGCATATCCATGGTTAAGGAAATAAACACTTTCTGTCCGAGGCATTTTATTATTGGTGTAAAAGATGATAATATTGCTATATACATGTATAATGAAAATGGAGAAAAAATTTTAAAAGAAAAGACGGATATAGATATAAATGTACTTACACCGGAAGACCAAATTTTTTTAACCGGTGGAATAGTTACCGATACGGAAGATGATATGGAACAGAAACTGGAAGGTTTTAGCAACTAAAATATTAATAAAAAGCTATAAAGTATTTAATTCAGTTTTAAAGCTTTATTTTTTTTTGGGGAAAGGTTATAGTATTAATAGCGAATATGTGTTTGTATTGGATGTGTTTTTTTGATAGTCATGGGTATTGATCCCGGTATTGCAATAGTGGGTTATGGAATAATAAATATTAAAAATAATAAATACAAGGTTATTGATTCAGGTGCACTGACTACTTCACCGGAGCTTTCTATGCCTAAAAGGCTTTTATTTATTTATAAAAGCTTAACAGAATTATTAGAATTATATAAGCCGGAAGCTTATGCAGTTGAGGAATTGTTTTTTAATAAAAATGTTAAAACAGCTTTGATTATAGGACATGCAAGGGGAGTGATTTTATTGGCGGCATCAAATATGGATATACCTGTATATGAATATACCCCTTTACAAGTCAAACAGGCCATAGTCGGTTATGGGAGGGCAGATAAAAATCAAATGCAGCAAATGGTAAAGATACTATTGAACTTAAAAGAAATACCGAAACCGGATGATGTAGCCGATGCTTTAGCTGTTGCAATTTGCCATGGAAGCAGTTCAAAATTTTCCAATCTTTATAAAGTTTAAAGGAGATATCTTATGTATGAGTATTTAAATGGAGTAATTGCGGATTTGGGAGAAAATTATGCGGTTGTCGATATAAATGGTATAGGATTTAGAACGATATGTTCTCAAAATACCATTAAAGATTTAAAGGTTGGTAAAGTGACAAAGATTTATACTAATTTAATAGCTAGGGACGACAACGTAGTGTTATACGGGTTTTCCAATAAGAGCGAGTTAAATATATTTAAACTGCTTACTTCCGTATCAGGTGTAGGCCCAAAAGTGGCTATGTCGGTTTTATCATCCCTAAAGACCGATGAACTGACCTTAGCTATTGCAACAAAGGATTTTAAGGAGTTGACAAGGGCTCCCGGTGTGGGAAAAAAAACTGCTGAAAGAATCGTGCTGGAGTTAAAAGATAAAATAAACAGTGGAAGTAATATAATATCAGCGGCTTCCAGTGAAGACACTGATAATATAATTCAAGTGGTACAAGCTTTAATATCCCTCGGTTATAATTATAACGAAGCTTCTATGGCACTTTCTTCAATAGAAAATAAAGATAAGCCCGTAGATAGCTTAATAAAAGAAGCTTTGAAGAGGCTATCAAGGATTTAGGTGATAATAATGGAAGATAGAATAATAACAGCGAATCCTATCAATGAGGATGACTTGGAATTTAATCTTAGGCCTAAGTATCTTGTCGAATACATAGGTCAGACCTCAGCTAAAGAAAAGATGAGAATATTTATAGAAGCTGCAAAAAAGAGAAAAGAAGCGTTGGATCATGTTTTATTATATGGTCCGCCGGGTTTGGGTAAAACTACCATGGCAAATATAATCGCTAATGAATTAGGTGTAAATATTAGGGTTACTTCCGGACCTGCAATAGAAAAACAAGGGGACTTGGCAGCTATTCTAACTAATTTGGACTACAATGATGTATTGTTTATAGATGAGATTCATAGATTAAACAGAAGCATAGAAGAAATATTATATCCTGCTATGGAGGACTGTGCGATAGATATTATTATCGGTAAAGGGCCAAGCGCACGTTCTATCAGGTTGGATATACCAAGCTTTACTATGATAGGTGCGACAACTAGGGCCGGTATGATTACTTCTCCTTTAAGAGACAGGTTCGGTGTTATTTGCAGGCTAAACTATTACAATAACGAAGACTTATTTAAAATTGTCTTAAGGTCTGCAAAAATATTAAAAATAGGGATTGAAGAAAAGGGAGCAATGGAAATAGCGAAACGTTCAAGGGGAACACCGAGAGTAGCTAACAGGCTGTTAAAAAGAGTCAGAGATTTTGCACAAGTGGAAGCCGACGGTATTATAACCGACAGCGTAGCAGATGAAGGTCTAAGACTTCTAGAAGTGGATAGCTTTGGGTTAGATGAAATAGATAGAAAAATGTTATATACGATTATTGATAAGTTCGATGGAGGGCCTGTCGGATTAGATACTTTAGCCGCTTCTATCGGTGAAGAGTCAAATACAATAGAAGATGTATATGAACCTTATCTGTTGCAAATAGGATTTTTAAACAGAACCCCGAGAGGCAGAGTTGCTACTAAGCTTGCATATAAGCATTTTAATATACCTTTATTTGGTGACTTATTGGGAGATTAAGAAATTTATTTGATTTATAATATAGAAAAAATTTTAAAAGGAAAACATAAGGGTTTGTCGAAATAATCAACTGTTAAAATAATTTTAGGCGGGTATATTTAATGAAAAAATCAATTCGATGCTTGTTAATGATTACTGTTTTGTTTATAATTTTTAATAAAACTGCTGTATATAGCGATATTGTTGTCCCTGATTTGATAAAGATAGGCCTCAATCATGGAAATGCGACTTTTCATAATATAAATATTAGCAGTAAAAATACTATAGAAATCATATTAAATCAAGGCGCAAAAGAAAATAAGATAGTTTTTGAAAATCCTATAGATTTATCCTTTCGTAAAGATTCATATTATAATGTTTTAAACGATGAAATAAAAAAAATTCAGTTTATAAAAGCAGTTAAATATAGCGGCGAGTTACTAGGTCCTTACCACATTCGAATAGGAGATGCCTATAAAGATTATAATTCGGCAAAAAAAACATTGGACCTAATAGAAAAATCTATTAAAGGCGTATATATTGCATATGATAAAGAATGGGAAATATGGTATGGAACATTACTTGATGAAAAAGAATGTAAAGAAAAAATAAATATATTGCAAAAAAAGTTATCCGATGCTAAGTACAATATTGTTGAACCCGATGAAAATAGAGTACAAGTAATTGATGTTTCTACAGGAAATGTTGTTTTCGTTTATAACAGCAATGAAATTTTGATAAAATCATATGAATCAGGTGTTAATAAATTCTCCTTGATAAAATATGGCGAGGCAAATTATCGAGGGGATATAATATTAAAGATATTGGGTGACGGTTCAATAGGTGTTATTAATGTTATTCCCTTTGAACTCTATTTATATGGAGTTGTTCCTTGTGAAGTTTATTCTTCATGGCATAAAGAGGCATTAAAAGCACAAGCGGTCGCAGCTAGAAATTATGCAATGATTAATATTGAACGGCATAAAGATGACGGCTTTGATTTATGCAATACCCAGCATTGTCAAGTTTATAAAGGTTACGATAAAGAAGAAACAAACACAAATAAAGCTGTTGATGAGACAAAAGGGAGACTGTTATTTTATGGAACTGAACTTGTACAAACCTATTATCATTCCAGCAGCGGCGGGCATACGGAAAACTCGGAGAACGTTTGGAATGAAGCGCTGCCATATATAAAAGGAGTAGATGACAGTTATGGTCTAGGCAGCCCAAACGATGAATGGGTTACAGAGTTGGAAAGTTCTTTTATAGAAGAAAAGTTAAAAGGAAATAAAACTGATATTGGAAGGGTAATAGATCTTAAAATTCCGGATGTCAGTGAATTTGGCAGAGTGAGAGAATTAGAGGTAGTCGGCACCAAAAACATAGAAATTTTAAAAAAAGAAAATGTCAGGTTAGTATTGGGTACATCCAATATCAGAAGTACTTGGTATGAAGTAAGTACGGAGTCAGACATAAACATATTTGATATGAATAAAAATGATATTGTTATTAAGAGACCCATAGAATTAAATATATTATCTGCCGGTGGTAAAAAGAAAGTTATTCCGAAGGAGAGCAATATCTTTATTAAAGGATTATTTGAAGCTAAGAAATATCCTGTTTTACCGAGCAAGTATATTTTCAAGGGTAAAGGCTGGGGACACGGGTTGGGTATGAGCCAATACGGTGCTAAAGGAATGGCTGAAGCCGGATATGATTATAAAGAGATATTGGAATACTATTATAAAGACTCAGAAGTAAGATAATATAACTTCACGAAATTTTAATTTAGCGAAATTATATTAATTTGTCGAAATATAATAGTATTTAGAGAAAAAAGAGAGGTTGCAAGGTGTTAACGAAGGACTTTTATTATGTTTTACCGGAGAATCTTATTGCCCAAGAACCCATATATCCAAGAGATGTTTCAAAACTATTGATTTTACACAAAGGCACAGGTGAAATAGAACATACTGTTTTTCATAGAATAATAGATTATCTCAATGAAAAAGATTGCTTGGTTTTGAATAATACAAAAGTTATACCGGCACGTTTGTATGGAATTAAAAAGGGAACGGGAAGCTTTATTGAATTCTTGTTGCTTAATAGAAAAAGTAAAGATATTTGGGAGGTAATTTTAAGACCCGGTAAAAAGGCAAAGATAGGAAGCGAGTTTATATTTGGTAATAATGAACTGTTTGGAAAAGTTATTAATATTATCGAAGGCGGCAATAGAATTGTAGAATTTACTTACGAAGGACTTTTTGAGAACATTTTAGATAGGCTGGGAAAAGTTCCCCTACCCCCTTATATAAAAAAGGAACTCGAGGACAAAAAGAGATATCAAACAGTATATTCCAAATATGACGGTTCTGCAGCGGCACCTACAGCCGGATTGCATTTTACCGAAGAATTATTGTGCAAAATAAAGAATAAAGGAATCAAAATAGCTTATATCACTCTGCACATAGGCCTTGGAACCTTCAGACCTGTCAAAACAATACATATAGAAGAACATAAAATGCATTCCGAGTATTATGAAATAACCGATGAATGTGCTAAAACGATAAACAGTACTAAGAAAAATGGAGGAAGGATAATATGTGTAGGAACAACATCGACCAGAACATTGGAATCTGCCGCGCACCATGGCGAAGAAATTAGAAAGAAGAAGGCTTGGACGGATATTTTTATTTATCCGGGTTATAGATTTAATTACACAGATGGTTTAATAACTAATTTTCATTTACCCGAATCTACTCTCCTCATGTTAGTAAGCGCATTAGCAGGTAAAGAAAATATCATGAATGCTTATAGATCTGCTATAGATTTGAAATATAGATTTTTTAGTTTTGGGGATGCAATGCTTATAATTTAAAGGGGGTCGCAAGGTGAAAATTAATTTTATTAAAAACAAGATATCGAAATATACTTACTATTTAGAAGTATTTTTGGCAATATTTATATTAATAGCAGTAGTTTTAAGTATCCATGACTTAATCAAATATATGATTTTAATTTTTATGACGAATCCGTTGGACACATATGATATCTTTCAAAAATTTTTAGGACATGTACTATTATTAGTTGTCGGAATTGAACTTGTAATAATGCTTATATCTCATAGTACTTCAAGTGTTTTAGAAGTTGTTTTGTATGCAATTGCCAGGAAAATGCTAATTCACAGTGAAAGTATGATAGAAGTTGTTATCGGTGTTTTTGCAATAGGTGCGGTTTTTGCCATAAGAAAATATTTATTTACAAAAGAAATTAGAATTGAAGGAAGCGGTACGGTTTTTTCTGCCGGTGTTTCGGTAAAAGATGCAAATGTTATGACAGGATTGAAGATACCTGAAACCTACGGCAATACCATCGGAGGAGTAATTACCAAATTATCTGAAGACACTAATAGAGCTATCTATGAAGGCATTGATTTTAGAATAGGAAATGCAAGAATAAAAGTCTTATCCATGAAAGAACAATTGATTGAGAAGGTACTTATAGATAGCCTAGATGAATAATGGAGGAATTTTATTGACTTTTCATTTTGAACTGATTAAAGAATGTAAATTTTCAAAAGCCAGGCTGGGTAAACTTTATACACCGCACGGAACAATAGACACTCCTACATTTATGCCTGTTGGAACACAAGCTACAGTTAAGGCCATGGGCCCTGACGAATTAAAGGATATAGGTGCTCAGATAATACTAAGCAATACTTATCATTTATTTATTAGGCCGGGGCATAAATTAATAGAAAAAGCCGGCGGCTTACACAGTTTTATGAATTGGGATAGATCTATACTGACAGATAGCGGCGGTTTCCAAGTTTTTAGCTTAAATGAGCTCAGAAAGATAACTGAAGAAGGTGTTGAATTCAAATCTCATTTGGATGGCACAAAGCATTTTTTTACACCGGAGAGGGTTATTGAGATACAACAATCATTGGGAGCAGATATAATAATGGCTTTTGATGAGTGCATACCATACCCCTGCGAAAAAGAATATGCTCTTAAGTCTATGGAAAGAACCTTTAGATGGCTTAAAAGATGTCATGAAGCTCATAATAATACAAAGCAAGCCCTATTTGGAATTGTACAAGGAGGTGCTTTTAAAGATTTAAGAATAGAATCTGCCCAAAAGACAACATCAATTGACTTACCGGGTTATGCCATTGGAGGGCTCAGCGTCGGTGAACCAAAAGAAATTATGAATGAAATGATAGAGTATATTATCCCTTATTTACCAAATAATAAACCCAGATATCTTATGGGTGTGGGCAGCCCTGATTCTTTGATTGAAGGAGCTATAAGAGGTATAGATATGTTTGATTGCGTGCTTCCCACGAGAATGGCGAGAAATGGAACCGTGCTGACTTCCAATGGAAAACTTGTTATAAGAAATGCTTCCTATGGGAAAGATTTTAGGCCGATTGATGAAAACTGTGATTGCTATGCATGTAAGAACTTTAGTAGGGCTTATATAAGGCACTTAATCAAAGCGAGGGAAATACTTGGATCACGTCTTACCACGATACATAATCTAAGATTTTTACAAAATTTAATGAAGGATATAAGAGAAGCTATAAAAAATGATAGTTTATTAAATTTTCGGGGTGACTTTTTTAATAAGCTCGGGTATGATAAATAGTATAAAAGAAAAAGATATTTTAAATTCCAATATTAAATATACAATTTGAAGGAGTGATAGTATGCCGCAATGGGCACCAACTGTATTAATGTATGCAGGTATCTTAGGAATATTTTACCTTCTATTAATTAGACCACAGAGGAAAAAAGAAAAAGAAACACAAGAAATGAGAAGAAATTTAAAAGAAGGAGATGAAGTATTAACGATTGGCGGTATTTATGGGAAAGTATTAAATATAAAAGATGATTCAATTACCATAGAAATAGGCGCCGATAAAATTAAGATGAAAATTGCTAAGTGGGCAATAGGAAGAAAGCTGGAGTCTTAATGAGAAAAGTAACTTGATAAAATCAAGTTACTTTTTAACTATAAAAAGCAATTCAAGTACTTTATAAGTATTAAAACAAAGATGTTATTTATAATGGCAGTTTAATATATTTGGATTATAAGAATCTAAATATACAGACAATGCTAACAATATTTTATTCTATGAATAAATGTAATTTTCCATGAATAAATTGTACTAAAATAAGCCGGAGGTGTTAAGTATGCAAAGGTATAATATAAGGAAAAATAGCAAGATGGAAAAAAGCAACAAAAGCAAATTAGCAATAGCTATGAAATCTGTAGTTTTAGCATTAATAATTTCTTTGATATGCATAATAATATATGCTATTGTTTTATCAATAACACCTGTATCCGATAATTCAATGACGATTGTAACACAGATAATTTCAATGATAAGCGTACTGGCTGCCGCAATTTATTGCGGGCAGAGAATAAAGGTAAAGGGATGGTTATATGGATTAATCGTAGGGATTGTTTATATAATAATTCTTATTCCAATAAGCTTATTGTGGGGACATTCATTAATTTTTGATAAGTACTTTTTTGCTAAAATACTAATGGCTTCTTTAGTAGGTTTAATTGGAGGAATAATAGGCGTAAATATAATCTAATTGACTAGACATATGAAAAGTAATATAATTACCAATGTGAACTTTAAAGGGGGAGTACAGATGAATTCTGGGAACACAATCAAATTTGTAGCAATTGTATTACTGATAGGGATTATTGCTTTTGTAGCATCATATGGGATAAATATTGGGAAGTACGAAGTATTGCCTGTTAAAAATCAAATAAAGTTAGGTTTGGATTTAAGAGGAGGGGCAGATGTCGTTTTAGAAGCCCAAGGGACCCCTGACGATCCGATTACCGACGAAAAAATGGAAAGAGCAGTAGCTACAATAAGAGAACGAATTGATAATCTTGGAGTAACCGAGCCGGTAATTACACGGCAAGGCGGCAAAAGAATTAGGGTGGGTTTACCGGAGATACAGGATACGCAAAGAGCCTTAGAAATAATCGGTAAAACAGCACAATTAAAATTCATGGATGAAACGGGGAACGTGGTAATAACAGGAAATGATATAAAAGATGCGAAAGCCGCTTACTCAACTAATCCTGCAACAAAAATGCAGATAGCCGTTGTTTCGTTGGAATTGAATACAGAAGGGGCAAAGAAATTTGCGGAAAGCACAAAAGAGAATGTAGGTAAGATTATTGCCATATTATTAGATGATAATATTATTTCAGCGCCAAGTGTTGCCGAGCCTATTACAGACGGTAAATGTCAAATATCCGGCAGTATGACCATTGAAGAAGCCGGGGATTTAGCAATGTTGATTAGAGCAGGTGCACTGCCTGTTGAATTGAAAACTTTACAAGTTACGAGCATAGGTCCCGAATTGGGAGCAAACTCTTTTGAAAAAAGTTTAGCAGCCGGAAAAATCGGAATTTTGCTGGTTTTCTTATTTATAATTATTTACTACAGGTTACCCGGATTTCTAGCCAGCATAGCATTAGTGCTGTATATTAGTATCGTACTGATTACTCTGGCTTCAATCAAAGCAACTTTAACATTGCCGGGCATTGCCGGTCTTATATTGTCTATAGGTATGGCTGTCGATGCCAATATAATTATTTTTGAGAGAATTAAAGAGGAATTGAATATGGGCAAAACTATAAGATCAGCTATTGATTCCGGGTTTAGAAGAGCTTTTCTAGCTATATTTGATTCTAATATAACTACTTTAATTGCCGCAATAGTACTTTTTTATCTGGGAGCCGGGCCGATTAAGGGATTTGCTATCACCTTATCCATAGGTATCTTAGCAAGTATGTTTACAGCAATAGTAATTACAAAACTGTTGATGAAACTTTTTGAAGGAACTAATCTACTTAAAGACAAAAAGTTTTATGGAGCATAGGAGGAAGTTTTATGAAAACGTATGATATTTTAAAGCTTAAAAAAACTTGGTTTGCTATATCGGGAATCATTATAATAATAGGTTTGATCCTTTCTTTTATCAACGGGGGTTTAAATTTTGGTATAGATTTTACCGGGGGTACATCATTGCAAGCAAAGATTGGAAGAAAGTTTGAAGTTCAAGAAGTTAAAAGTATAATAGATGGATTTGATAAAGAGGCAACAATAACTTACGCGGGTAATGAGAAAGATGAAGTAATAGTTAGAACAAAACTGGAATTGGATGATGAAGCAAGAAAGGACTTGTTGGGAAAGTTTAACGACAGTTTAAATGTAACTTCGGGCAATATTAATTTTGAAACCATAGGACCTTCAATTGGATCGGAGCTTAAAAAACAAGCTTTATTAGCCTTATTAGTAGCAAATTTAGGAATTTTAATTTATATTTCCATTAGATTTGAGTGGAGATTTGGTTTGGCGTCTATTTTTGCTTTGCTGCACGATGTGATTATAATGACAATTTTCTATGGTGCTATGAGAATTCCTGTAAATAGTTCATTTATAGCTGCGATACTCACAATTATTGGATATTCCATTAATGCAACTATTGTTATTTTTGATAGGATTAGGGAAAACATGAGACTTCTTAAAAAGACTAAACCGGAACAATTAATCAACAATAGTATAAACCAGACATTGGCAAGATCAATAAATACTTCTCTTACGACTTTAATTACCATAACTACTTTATATATTCTTGGTGTTCCCGCTGTAAAAGAATTTGCCCTGCCATTAATAATAGGTTTAATTAGCGGTACTTATTCTTCAATATTTTTAGCAAGCCCTGTGTGGCTTTTTCTAAGAAATAAAACAAGAGTAAAATCTGCTCATTAAAAGCTTAAGTAACAGTTCTTACTGTTACTTAAGCTTTTATTTTATATCTTCCATAATCAAAAAGTATATTATATATGTTTTAGATAAAAGAAAGAAAGGTGCGGAAAAGATGCAGTTTACTATAGTATTATCAATGGTTTTTGCTATTTTTATTGCAGTGTTTGCATTGCAAAATGCTTCTGTAATAACAATTAATCTTTTGTGGTACAAGCTAAATCTTTCTCAAGCAGTTGTAATACTGGGCTCGGCACTATTTGGAATCCTCGTAATGATACCTTTTGATGTTGTTAGGAGAATCCGCAACAGCATAAAAATAGCGGAATTAAAGAATAAAATAAAAAACTTAGATCAAGAAATAAGCATTTTAAAAAACAATGAAGAGCCTAATACAATTGATGATCTAACAAAGATAGAAGATGAGATTAAAATAGACTGATGTGTAGGTGATGGTTTGAAAAAATGGATATCTTATAATAAGAACTATTCCGATATAGATAATTTTATCAAAGAATTTAAAATATCAGATACTTTAGCCAGATTATTAATAAACAGAGATATTGATTCCATAGAAAAGGCTAAAAAATATTTGAATCCGGATATTTCCCAATTACATAATCCCTTTGAAATGTTTGATATGCATAAGTCTATAAATCGAATTGTGAAAGCTGTTATGGAAAAAGAAAAAATATGTATATACGGGGATTATGATGTAGATGGCATTACAAGTGTAGCAATGCTGTATAATTTTATAAAAAAATTAGAGGGTAATGTTATTTATTATATACCTAGCAGGTTGGAAGAAGGTTATGGATTAAATACAGAAGCAATAAAAAAAATAATAGATTACAATGTAAATCTTATTATAACGGTAGATTGCGGTATAAGATCAGTTGATGAAGTGAGGCTGGCTAATGATTCGGGTATTGATGTTATAATAACTGATCACCATAGATGCGGTGATACCCTGCCTGAAGCCTATGCTATTATTAATCCAAATCAGAAACAATGCAAATATCCCTTTAAAGATTTATCCGGTGCCGGCATAGTATTTAAAATTATAACAGCTTTGTCCGAAAAACTGTCATACAAGGGTTATGCTTTAAACTATTTGGATTTGACCGCTTTGGCCACTGTCGCCGATGTTGTAGCATTAACCGGAGAAAATAGAGTGATAGTCAAAAAAGGTATTGAGCAGTTAAAAGTGACAATAAATCAAGGGTTAAAGGCCTTAATTGATGTTTGTGATATTAAATTAACTGATTTGGATACATACCATTTAGGATTTATAATTGCACCCAGAATAAATGCTGCAGGCAGATTGAAGAATGCAAGTAGGGTAGTGGAGCTTTTAACAACAACAGATGAAGCAAAAGCATATAAAATAGCGAAAGAATTAAACGAGTTAAATTATAACAGGCAGCATATTGAAAGTAAGATGTTGGAAACAGCCTTAGAAAAAATAAATAAACAGAGAGATATAGAAACAGAAAATATCATAGTTTTAGATGATACCTCATGGCATATAGGGGTCATCGGAATAATTGCTTCCAGGATTACTGAAAAATTCAATAAACCTTCAATAATTATTTCAACTGAAAGCGAAATAGGTAAAGGGTCTGCTAGGAGTGTAAAAGGGCTGAACATACATGAGGTTTTAAGCACATGTGAAGAATTACTTATAAAATTTGGCGGACACGAATTAGCAGCGGGTTTGACTATAAAAAAGGAACTGATAAATGATTTTCGAAAAAAGATAAATAATGCAGTTAACAAATTAAAAAAAGGCGAACCTTTTTATCGGGAAATACTTGTGGATTACAAGCTTGATAATGACGATAATTTATTTAGTGCTTTTAACGAAATAAAAAGATTAGAGCCTTTTGGAGCCGGAAATCCAAAACCGCTTTTTGTTTACAGGGGTTTAATTTTAAAAGATATTAAAACCGTAGGAATGGACGGTAAGCATTTGAGTTTAAATATGTATAATGGAAAAGAATACATAAGAGGCATTGGCTTTAATATGGGTTTTATAGCTAATCATATTGAAGTTAATCAAAAGATTGATATAATATGTAGTGTGGAAATAAATTCATGGAACGGCGAGGAAAGCATACAACTGCATATAAAAGATTTAAAGACATCTAAATATAAATGATTTGGAGGTAACACAATGAATTTGGAAAAATACATAAGAGTTATTGAAGATTTTCCAAAGGAAGGAATAAGTTTTAAAGATGTTACTACGCTTTTAAAGGACGGCGAAGCCTTTAGATATTCTATCAACACCATGGCAAAGGTATTGATGGATTTAAATGTTGATATAATTATCGGACCTGAAGCCAGAGGTTTTATTTTCGGTGCGGCAATTGCATATGAGCTTGGCATAGGTTTTGTACCTGTAAGAAAACCCGGCAAACTACCTGCGGAGACTATTAAATATGAGTATGAATTGGAATATGGTATAGATATATTGGAAATTCATAAAGATGCCGTTAAAAAAGGAGACAGGGTAGCTATAATAGATGATTTACTGGCTACCGGCGGTACAATTTTATCTACTGTTAAAATGGTTGAGATGCTTGGCGGTGAGGTTGTTCATATTGGTTTCCTGATTGAATTGGAAGATTTAATGGGCAGAAAGTGTCTGGAAGACTATGATGTAAGTTCTATTATAAGATATAAACATTAAGTAACGGATATAACTTATATTTTGTTTAAATTATTAATTAAAGGCTTCATAAAATAAATTTGGAGCTTTTTTTCTATAAAAATGATGTAGTTATAAAAAGTTGTATTGAATGAATGAAAACATTAAATAATTACAATGTTTTTATGCTATTATATTATTATAATTAAAACCTATATAAAAGTTGGTGTTATTATGCTAGACGAATTAGTAAGAAAAATAAAAACATATAATTCTGCCGGAGATTTTACCTTGATAGAAATTGCTTATAATTTTGCACTTAGTGCCCATCAAGGTCAAAAAAGGATTTCCGGTGAAGAATATATTTCTCACCCCGCTGCGGTAGCAATGATATTGGCAGACCTAAGCATGGATAACACAACTATTGTCGCAGGTATATTACATGATGTAATTGAGGATACAAGGTACAGCTTTGAAGATGTAAAAGATATTTTTGGTGAAGAGATAGCAATGTTGGTTGACGGTGTGACTAAGCTGGGTAAGTTGGAATACAGAACGAAGGAAGAACAGCAAGCCGAAAGCTTAAGAAAGATGTTTATTGCTATGGCGAAAGATATACGAGTTATTTTAATAAAGCTGGCAGATAGGCTTCATAATTTAAGAACTATTAATTATATGTCAAGAAGAAAACAAATAGAAAAAGCAACCGAAACATTGGAAATATATTCTCCGATAGCTCACAGATTAGGTATATCAAAGATGAAATGGGAAATGGAGGACCTTTCCTTAAGATATTTAGAACCTGAGAAATATAAGGAGCTGGGAGAAAAAGTAGCTAAAAAGAGAGAGGAAAGAGAAGAATATATTAACGATGTAATCAGTGCAATCAGAGATAAAAATAAAGAAATGGGAATAGAATCTCAAATCGAAGGTCGTCCTAAGAACTTCTATAGCATTTATAAAAAAATGTATCTGCAAAATAAAACTTTTGAGCAGATTTTTGATATAACTGCCGTAAGAGTAATTGTTGATAATGTGAAAGATTGTTACGGTGTTTTAGGAATAGTTCATACACTTTGGAAACCCATACCCGGCAGGTTTAAAGATTATATAGCAATGCCAAAACCCAATATGTATCAATCTATTCATACAACAGTTATAGGCCCCGACGGTGAGCCATTTGAGGTGCAAATACGTACTTGGGAAATGCATAAAACATCAGAATTCGGCATAGCGGCACACTGGAAGTATAAGGAAGGCAAAACATCTCAGAATGAGTTTGATGAAAAATTTAAATGGCTTAGGCAGATGTTGGAATGGCAAAATGAAGTTAGAGATACGAAAGAATTTATGGAGACGTTGAAAATTGATTTAGTAATTGACGAAGTTTATGTTTTTACGCCTAAAGGTGATGTTATCGATTTACCTGTAGATTCTACTCCTATAGATTTTGCCTATAAAATTCATAGTGCTGTAGGTAATAAATGTATAGGTGCTAAGATAAACGGAAAGATTGTACCCTTGGATTATAAATTACAAAATGGGGATATTGTTGAAATAATTACGTCGGCCGCATCCAACGGCCCCAGCAGAGACTGGTTGAAGCTGGTAAAGAGTTCTCAAGCAAAAAATAAAATTAGGCAATGGTTCAGAAGAGATAAAAGGGAAGAAAACATTCAAAAAGGTAAAGAATTATTTGATAAAGAGATAAAAAAATTAGGTTTTACACAAGCACAAATAATAAAAAGTGAATGTCTTGAGCAGACTTATAAAAAACTGGGATTTCATTTATTGGATGACTTATATGCATCTTTGGGCTATGGCGGGCTTACGCTAAACCAAGTGATGATGAGATTAAAGGATGAGATAAGGAAGAGCCATAAAGTAGACAGCAAAATAAAAGAGGAACTGGAAAAGGAAGCCTTAAAGACAGTAACACAAAGAAAAAAAAGAACTGATACAGGAATTAAAGTAAAAGGTATTGACAATGTTTTGGTAAGATTCTCAAAATGCTGCAATCCTGTTCCGGGCGATGATATTATAGGTTATATTACTAAAGGCAGAGGAGTATCAATACACAGAAAAGATTGCCCAAATGCTAAGTCTTTGTTGGATGAACCTGAAAGACTGATAGAAGTAGAATGGAATATAAAAAGCCTTGTATCATATAATGCGGATTTACAGATAAAAGCAAATGATAGACAAGGATTGTTGGCAGAGATAACATCAATTATTAATGAGAATCATATTAATATTGTTTCTTTTTATTCAAAGACATCAAAAGACAGAATTGCAAATATCAGTTTCATTTTAGAAATAAATGATATTGAACAATTGAATAAGCTAATCAAAAAGTTTAAGAGGATTGAGGGAGTTATGGATGTCTATAGAGCAAAATAATAGGAGGGTTGTGAATGAGAGCCGTAGTACAAAGGGTCATTAGCAGTTCCGTTAAAGTGGGTGATAAATTAACAGGAGAGATAGGTAATGGATTAATGGTACTTTTAGGAATAAGCGATGATGACAGGCTTAGTGATATTGATTATATGGTTGAAAAAATAACAAATTTAAGAATATTTGAGGACGAAGAAGGGAAAATGAATCTATCCCTTTTTGATGTGAAAGGAGAGCTGTTGGTTGTATCACAATTCACTTTATACGGGGATTGCAGAAAAGGAAGAAGACCAAGTTTTGTAAAAGCAGCCGGACAGGAAAAGGCTAGGGAATACTATAATATTTTTATAGAAAAATGCAATAACCTAGGAATAAATACTGAAACAGGAGTTTTTCAAGCAGAGATGTTAGTTAACATAAACAACGACGGACCTGTTACGTTGATTATAGACAGCGAAAAAAAGTTTTGATGGGGGTAATTTAATGCAAATGATCAGGATGCCTTTAGGTATATATCAGGCGAATTGTTATATTATATGGGATGAAGATACAGATATCGCAGCGGTTATAGATCCCGGCGGTGATTTTGAAAGCTTAAAATATGCCATTGATAAAAAAGGTTTAAATGTTAAGTATATTATACTTACTCACGCACATGCTGACCATATAGGAGCGTTAGACGAGCTAAAAGAATATTCCGATGCAAAAATCTTAGTTCATCACGACGATTATGAAATGTTAAAAGATAAAAGAAAAAATCATTCTAATATGATGGGAAATAAAATTATAGAATTAGAGGCCGATGAAAGGATAAAAGACGGTGATAAAATTTTGATTGGTAACACCGAACTTTATATTATTCATACACCCGGTCATTCCGAAGGGAGTATATGCATTAGAAGTGAAAACCTTTTGTTTACAGGTGATACACTGTTTGCAGGTTCAATAGGGAGGACTGACTTGGAGGGCGGATCTTTTGTAGAAATAATTAAGTCCATAAAAAACAAAATAATTATTTTACCTGATGAAACAAAAATATATCCGGGTCACGGACCTTCAACTACTGTAGCAATTGAAAAAGAAAACAACCCATTTTTGATATAAATGGCTGCCTAAAAGTAACAGCCAATTTATAAAGGTATGGCTTTAAAGATAAATTGCAGGAGGTATAAAGATGTCGAAATATAAAAGAACACATAAGTGCGGTGAAATTTCAACGAACGAAATAGGAAAAGAAGTTGATTTGATAGGCTGGGTTCAAAAAAATAGAAATCTAGGCGGTTTATTGTTTTTAGATCTCAGAGATAGGTCAGGTTTAGTGCAAATTGTATTTGACAAAGAAATAGATGCAAGACTTTTTGAAATTGCGGAAGATATAAAAAATGAATACATTATTCAAATTAGCGGTATAGTACAAAAGAGAGAGGCCGCTATAAATCCAAAGATGAAGACGGGAGAAATTGAAATTACTGCAACGGGTTTAGAAATAATAAGCGTTTCCGAGACACCTCCTATATACATAGAAGATGACTTGAATGCATCTGAAAGCATAAGATTAAAGTATAGATATCTGGATTTACGAAGGCCTGTTCTGCAAAACAAATTAATAATAAGACATAAAGTGAGTAAGCTGATAAGAGATTATTTCTATGATAACGGATTTATAGAAGTTGAAACACCGTTTTTATCAAAGACTACTCCTGAAGGAGCAAGAGATTATTTAGTGCCAAGCAGAGTGCAGCCGGGTAAATTTTATGCACTTCCTCAGTCACCTCAGCTATTCAAACAAATATTAATGGTATCCGGTTTTGAAAAATACTATCAAATTGTAAAATGTTTTAGAGACGAAGATTTAAGAGCCGATAGGCAGCCTGAGTTTACTCAGTTGGATATGGAAATGTCCTTTGTAGATAAAGATGATATTATCACAATAATTGAAGGCCTTATGGCGAAAATATTTAAAGAAATTAAAGAAATAAATTTAAATCTGCCTTTTCCCAGACTAAAATATGAAGAAGCACTTTATAGATTTGGAACAGATAAACCTGATGCCCGATTTGACCTTGAGTTAGAAGATTTAAGCGATATATTAGAAAATACTGAGTTCAAAGTATTTTCTAATGCTATTAAAGACGGCGGGTCAGTTAGAGCTGTTAATGCTAAAGGATGCGGTTCCAAACTAAGCAGAAAGGGTATAGACTCATTGAATGATTATGTTAAAACATATGGTGCTAAAGGCTTGGCTTGGATTAATATAGGCGAAAGTGAAATAAAATCTCCAATAGCAAAGTTTTTATCAAAGGCGGAGTTGGATTCAATTATATCAAAAATGAATGCCTCTGCAGGAGATATAATTTTTATCATAGCAGATTGCAATAGGATAGTTTATGATGCACTGGGGCAAATGCGATTGGAATTGGCACGCAGGTTTGATTTAATAGATAAAAGAAAGAATAGTTTTCTATGGGTTACAGAATTTCCCCTTTTAGAATATGATGATGAAGAAAATAGATATATTGCCAAACACCATCCTTTTACATCACCCATGGATGAAGATATTCATCTGCTTGACGAAAGACCGGAACATGTCAGAGCAAAAGCCTATGATATAGTATTAAACGGTTATGAATTGGGGGGAGGGAGTATCAGGATTCATGATACAGGACTTCAAGAGAAAATGTTTAAGGTCCTCGGTTTTACAATGGAACAAGCTTGGAATAAATTTGGTTTTTTGCTTGAGGCTTTTAAATATGGAACACCGCCTCACGGCGGAATTGCATTAGGTATGGATAGATTAATAATGCTGCTTACGGATACGGATAATATTAGAGATGTGATAGCTTTTCCAAAAACACAAAGTGCGGCTTGTCTTATGACAGGTGCTCCTTCCCCAGCAGATGTTAAACAGCTTAATGAACTATGTATCAAAAGTGAAAATAAATGGAGTTAATTCTATGAATTTTCTAACCGGAACAGAATTATTAATAGGCAAAGAAGCAATAGCAAAACTTAGACAGAGCACCGTCGCAATTTTTGGTATTGGGGGCGTAGGCTCGTTTGCTGCAGAAGCTCTGGGGCGATGTGGAATTGGTAATTTAGTTTTAGTTGATCATGATATAATAAACGAATCAAATATAAATAGACAGATACATGCTACTTCAAAAACAATTAATTGTTATAAAGTTGATATTATGAAAGAAAGGCTTATAGAAATAAACCCAAAGATAAAGATAAAAACCTTTACAAAGATGTATAACGATTTGTCAAAAGAAGAACTTTTAAGCAAAGAGTATGATTATGTAGTGGATGCAATAGATACGATTTCCGGAAAAGTGAGCCTTATTATAAACTGTATTGAAAAAGATATTCCTATCATTAGTTCTATGGGAGCAGGCAATAAATTAGATCCTACGAAGTTTATGGTTGCAGATATATATGAAACAAAAATGTGTCCTTTGGCCAAAATAATAAGGCGGGAATTAAAAAAATATGGTATTGACTCCTTAAAAGTTGTGTATTCGACAGAAAAACCGATAATACCGGCTATTAAAACCGGAGAAAAGATAGGTAATTCAAGCTTAATTAACAATAAAGTTTTAGGGAGTATTTCTTTTGTTCCTTCCGCTGCAGGTTTAATACTTTCATCTGTTGTTGTTAATGATTTGATTAATGGTCTTCTTGACAGCAAATTATAGATATCGTATTATTATACCATCAGGGGGTATAAGTTATGAGCTTAAATAAAAAAGATGTTAAACCTAGCATTATTAATAGACTGAGGAGAATCGAAGGTCAAGTTAAAGGAATACAAAGAATGGTTGACGAGGATAAGTGCTGCGAAGATATAATGATTCAAATTTCAGCTATCAGGTCAGCGATTAATAAAGTTGGAGGTATAATACTTGATACTTATATAAAAGATTGTTTGATAGAGTCTTTGAAAAAAGAAAATTCTGAAGAAAAGATAAATGAATTATTAGATACTATTGTGAGATATGTAAAGTGAAAGGAAAACTATGATAGAAACAGGTAAAGTTATAGATACTCATGATAATACGGCTAAAGTTTTGATTACTCGTCATACAGCTTGCGGTGATTGTGGTGCATGTCAGGTAGGCAAGGATAATTTAAACTTAATCATAACCGTGGAAAATAATCTAAAAGCTGAGAAGAATGATTTGGTAATTATTGAATTGAATACCGGCAGTTTTCTGTTTGCCAGTTTAATTCTTTATGGAATACCATTATTAGCGCTAATATTGGGGATAACTGTGTTTTATTTTGGATTAGAATATCTTGGGTTTCAAAAAGGTTATATACAGCTAATACCGTCAATAGCCGGATTATTATTAATGTCCATTTCTTATATAATAATCAAAAAAAATGAAAACAAATTTAAGAATATGAATAGATTTAAATCTAAGATGATTGAACTTGTCAATAAGACATAATGATATCATTGGAAACCTGAAACTGAATTATAAGAAGAAATACCGGAATTAAGAAAAGGAGGATTTATTATGGATCTTACTGAAATATACAGAGCAGACCCTGAAATAGGGGATTCGATAAAAAAAGAGCTTTATAGACAAAAACATAGTATTGAGTTAATTGCTTCGGAAAACTTTGTAAGCCCGGCCGTGATGGCTGCAATGGGTACTATACTGACTAATAAGTATGCGGAAGGATATCCGGCCAATAGGTATTATGGCGGCTGTGAATTCGTTGATATAGCTGAAAACATAGCAAGAGATAGGCTAAAAAAGTTGTTTAAAGCTGAACATGCAAATGTCCAACCGCATTCAGGTTCGAATGCGAATATCGCTGTATATTTTGCGATTCTAGAACCCGGCGATGTAGTTTTAGGTATGAACCTAACACATGGAGGTCATTTAACTCACGGGAGTCCTGTTAATTTTTCCGGAAAATTCTTCAAATTTATTTCTTATGGTGTTGATAAAGATACAGGGAAAATTGATTATGATAATATAAGAGATTTAGCGATCAAGCATAGGCCGAAATTGATTATATCAGGAGCCAGTGCATATCCCAGAGCAATAGACTTTAAAGCCTTCAAAGAAATAGCAGATGAAACAGGGGCTTATTTGATGGCCGATATAGCACATATAGCCGGTCTTGTAGCGGCAAATCTGCACCCAAGCCCTATTGAATACGCAGATTTTGTAACCACTACAACCCATAAGACATTAAGAGGACCTAGGGGCGGTGCAATATTATGCAAAGAGAAATATGCCAAATTAATTGATAAAGCAATTTTTCCCGGGACTCAAGGCGGACCTCTGATGCATATAATAGCGGCAAAAGCAATATGCTTTAAGGAAGCTATGGAGGAAAGCTTTGTAAGATACCAAAGGCAGGTTATAAAAAACGCAAGAGTATTATCGGAACAATTAATTAAAAATGGATTTAATTTAGTATCCGGCGGTACGGATAATCATTTAATACTGGTTGATTTAAGAAATAAAAACTATACCGGCAAAGAAGCAGAACAATTGTTGGATTCAATAGGTATTACGGTAAATAAAAATACAATACCATACGATAAGGAAAGTCCGTTTGTAACCAGCGGTATAAGGATAGGAACACCTGCAATTACGACAAGAGGTTTTAAAGAAAAAGATATGATTGAAGTCGGAAACATAATTTCACATATTATTGATAATCCTAAAGATACGGTAAAAACTAAAGACAGAGTGAAACATCTTACAAGTATGTATCCTTTATACTAAGTCTATTGCACCCTTCAATTGAACAGCAATAATTGATATAATAGAAGTGCGTAATGCGATTTTACTGAAAAGTCGCAATGCCGCTTCTATTTTTATTTAACAAGAAGCGGCATGTATTTCAATATTAAATAATAAGGGGTGTCCTATGGGTATTAACATTATTTACAAATCAATACTTGAGGCAATTATTGAAAACATTAATGCAGGGATTCATGTAGTAAACCATGAAAGCAAAACCATATTTTATAATAAATTTATGAGCGAATTAGAAGGGTTGGATATCAACGAAGTTATGGGGAAAGGCATATTGGAAATATTCCCCTTTCTTACAGAAGAAACAAGCACAATTTTAACTGTTTTAAAAACTAAAAAGCCTATTTACCTAAAAAATCAAACCTATCTTAATACTTATGGCAAACAAATCAATACAATAAACAGTACGATTCCGTTTAAAATATCACCAACCAAATATGGAGCACTGGAAATTGCAAAAGATATAACAAAAGAAAAAGAATTGTTAAGGAAACTTGAAATACTTCAACAAGAACTGGCTTCAAATGATTCTAATAAAAATCAGCAAGTAAAGGGTTATACCTTTAAATGTATAATAGGTGAGGATGATGAGCTCTTAAATACTATATCTTATGCGAAAGCAGCTTCTAAATCTTCTTCTACGGTTTTTATCTTTGGAGAAACAGGCACGGGAAAAGAATTATTTGCACAAAGTATTCATAATGAAAGTGACAGACAGAACAAGCCTTTTATAGCTCAAAATTGTGCTGCGTTGCCGGAAACACTGTTGGAGGGAATTTTATTCGGAACAACGAAAGGCAGTTTTACAGGAGCAATTAATAGACCCGGCTTGTTTGAACAAGCGAATGGAGGTACCTTGCTTTTAGATGAAATAAATTCCATGGGACTGTCTTTACAGGCAAAACTCCTAAGAGTTTTACAAGAGGGCTTTATCAGGAGGCTGGGAGGTTTAGCGGATATACCTTGCGATGTGAGGATTATAGCAACCACCAATGAAGAGCCCACGAAAGCAATTGAAAGGAATGCTTTGAGGAAGGACTTATATTATAGATTAAATGTTATCAATATTCGCATACCGCCGTTGAGGAATAGAAAGAAGGATATTCCTTTGTTGGCAGAACATTTTATTAAGAAATACAATATAGGATTGCAGAAAGATGTGTGGGATCTTTCTAAGGAAGTTAAAAACTCTTTTGTACAATATGACTGGCCTGGCAATGTCAGAGAATTAGAAAATATCATCGAAAGTGCAATGAATATGATAGAAAATGAGCATATATTAAAACCAAAGCATTTTTCATCAAGAATCAAAGACGTAATAATTAAATCCGGCGATACGCAAGATATGAAGATTTTGGTAAGCGAAAAAAACACCTTGAATAATGTTTTAGATAATATAGAAAAGGAGCTAATAATTAAGTCTCTTGATGAAAGCTCATTTAATATAACAAAGGCTGCTAAAAAATTGGGAATAAAAAGACAGAACCTTCAGCATAAAATAAAAAAACATGGAATTGAGCGGGAATAGGGACAAAAAAATACATAATAGATTTAGATTAGGTAATTATAAGCTTTAAAGGCAAATAAAATTAATTATAGCAAATATATTTGCACTTTAGAGGAGATAAGATAGAGGCTATCTATTATGAAGTTTTGAGTACAAGTCGTTTTGTTATAATGCAAGGATATTTGCTCCAACAGCAAATATCCTTGCATTATTTAATATCGTTTGAATATTTTGAAGATAATAATATAAAAACTTTAAAACAGAAAAAAACATTTATAATATAAAAAAATCACAAAAATGGCATAATCATTTAAACTGTTGAATTATCTGCGTTTGAATAGTTTTTATATTATAAGGATGAAATCCGTCAGCTTGGACAACTTGAGATATATAAGGAATGAAAATTTTTGTTATCACTAAACTGGCACAAATATTGCAAGTTTAATAATAAAGACTTTATTAAAAAAGGAGGATAAAAGATACATATGGAAAGAGAAAATGTAAAGGTCATAATTTGGGGCTTAGGCTCAATGGGCAGCGGAATGGCTGAAATGATACTAAAAAAGAAAGGCATCGAGGTAGTAGGAGTAGTTGGAAGAGGTGCAAAGCTAGGCAAAAGCATGTATGATTACCTGACCGTAGAAAGAGGAAATAATCCTGATGTAATCATAGGTACACCTGAAGATGTAATTAAGGAAAAAGCAGCTGATGTTGTTCTTATTTGTACTGACTCTTTTATAAAAAATACATTTGATAAAATTAAATTTTGTTTAGAAAAGAAAATAAATGTTATATCCAGTGCCGAAGAGATGGCATTTCCTAAACAAAAAGAACCTGAATTGGCGGCGGAAATGAACAGAATTGCAAAGGAAAATGGGGTTTCAGTATTAGGCACAGGCATTAATCCGGGTTTAATAATGGATTTACTTGTTGTATGTTTAACAGGCTGCTGCATAGATGTTGAGCATATAACGGCAAGGAGAGTTAACAGCTTATCTCCTTTCGGACCCTTGGTAATGAAAGAACAAGGAATAGGAACTACCGTTGAAGAATTTAAAGAAGGAGCGGCATCGGGAAAAATCGCAGGTCACGTAGGTTTTAATGAATCCATTGCGATGATAGCTGAGGCTCTTGGATGGAAACTGAGCGGCGAAATAAAACAAACCATGGAACCTATCGTTTCAAATGTATATAGAAAGGCTCCCCATGCCGAAGTTCAACCCGGTGATGTTGCAGGTTGTGCAATGAAAGGTTTTGGATATGTTGATGGGGAACTGAAGATTGAAATGGATCATCCTCAGCAAATAGAACCTGAGTTGGAAGGCACACATACGGGTGACTATGTAATTATTAAAGGTACTCCGAATGTAAATGTTGCAAACCAGCCTGAAGTGCCCGGCGGGATTGGTACGATTGCAATGTGTGTGAATATGATACCTCATATAATAAATGCAAGACCCGGCTTGAAAACAATGATTGATTTGCCTGTTCCGAGGGCTATGATGGGTGATGTCAGGGATTTAATTGAAAAATAATATACGGGGAGATAATTCTCCTCTTTATATTATTTATAACTATGAGTAATAAACATATTAAAATATTATTATAAATTGAAAGCGAGGCATTAAAATGGAAGTTGCGAAAAAAGGTGACTGGGTGCAAATTCACCAAATAGTTTTAAAACCTGAAGAAAGGGCGGAGCATTTGCCTGAAGACACCAAAAGGGTTCCATTGGAACTTTGGGTAAAAGGATTTGCACAGAACGAAGCAAAAATAGGAGAAGAGATTCAGATTGAGACTGTTACCGGGAGAAAAATGGTAGGAGAGTTATTTGCTATAAATCCTAAATATATTCATGATTTCGGTGATTATGTTCCTGAATTGACAAAGATTGATATGCAACTGAAAAATGAATTATTCGGAGGTGAAAAATAATGGCTAAAGATATATCCTATGAAGCTGTAATGAGTAGAAAAAATGAAATAATGAAAAATGCAATAGGAATAGATTATGAATTATTTGAATCCGGCGGTATTGCATTTGATTATGAAAGAATGATGAGAGAAGCAGGCTATTCGCTGGATGAGATTCAAGAAATACAAGGGAGTACGGGTGTAGGTAATACCCCGATTTTGGAAATGCGTAACCTGACGGCATTAGCAAGAAAGTATGCTCCTAAAGGTAAGGGTGCCAGAATCTTTATTAAAGATGAGGCCGCAAATCCTTCGGGAAGCTTTAAAGCAAGAAGAGCTGCCAATGCAGTTTATCACGCAAAGAGAATGGGTTATAAAGGCGTTATCGCAGCAACAAGCGGTAATTACGGTGCTGCTGTAGCATCTCAAGCAGCTATGGCCGGATTAAAATGCATTGTGGTTCAAGAATGCTATGATAGTAAAATGGTTGGACAACCTGAAATATTAGAAAAACAAAGAGTATGTGAAGCATATGGTGCTGAAGTTGTACAATTATCCGTTGGTCCGGAACTATTCTACACTTTCCTATTGCTTCTTGAAGAAACAGGATACTTTAATGCATCATTATATACTCCGTTCGGGATAGCGGGAGTAGAAACTTTGGGTTATGAATTGGTGATGCAATTCAGGGAGAGACTGGGGAAAGATCCGGATAAGGTTCTCATAACTCACGCAGGCGGCGGAAATGTTACGGGTACCGCAAGAGGAATTATTAAGTCCGGGGCTGAAAATGTAGAAGTGGTGGGTGCCAGTGTGGATTTATCAGGACTCCATATGGCTTCAGATTACGATTTTAACAGGAAATCCTTTACAACAGGGCATACAGGTTTCGGTATCCCCTTTGCGACATGGCCGGACAGAGCTGATGTTCCGAGAAATGCCGCCAGACCTCTTAGATACTTAGACAGATATATCTTTGTTAAACAAGGCGAAGTATTCTATATTACCGAAGCTCTTTCAGTGCTTGAAGGAATTGAAAGAGGGCCCGCAGGCAATACCTCATTAACGGCTGCTTTTGCATTATCACAAGAAATGGATGAAAATCAAACAATAATTGTACAAGAAACTGAATATACGGGTGCGGGAAAACATCCCATGCCTCAAATCAGTTTTGCAAAACAAAATGGTATTGAGATACTATTTGGTGATTCTGAAGATGAAGTACCGGGTAAAAATATTATATTCCCCGATAGTCCGGGCAGAATTAAAGTAAGAGATTTCGATTTAGATAAAGCCAGAGCTTCTTATGTGCGAAATGCAATAAAGAATTATGACAAGAAAGAAATCAACAAAGGAGATTTTGACTTTATAGTTAAAGATGCAAAAAGTAATGATGATTTTGTTTCAGGCATTTTAAATGAACTTGAAGTTACTGTTAAATAAAAAAGAATGGAGGGTTTAACTTGAAAAGACCTGATGATTTTGAAACAAGACGAAAACATTTGGCCAATCTAACAGAAGAAGAATTGAAAAATAAATTTTGGGAACTTGCAGATAAAATAGTGGAGCCTATGCTTGAGATGGGTTATAAAAACACTACTCCCGCTATAGAAAGAAGCATTCTTTTACGTATGGGTTTTTCCAGCCTTGAAGCAAAACCTATAATTGAAGGTGTTATGAAAAAAGGTCTTATGGGTAAAGGTGCAGGTAATGTTGTGTGGAGATTATCAAAGAAACTCGGCACTTCAGTAAGGGAAACCGGTCTTGCTTTGGCTGACGGCAAACACTGGGATGAAGTTGAAACTCTTTTTGAAGGAGGGATTAAATAATGAAATTAGACCCGAACAAAAAGATTGATATTAAGAAGATTCTTGAAGGTTTGGAGAACTACAGACCCAGAAGAAGGGGTTGGCATTGGAGAGAAGGAGCAAATGAAAAAAGGACTATAGGAGATTTTGAATTTCTTGAAACCTCGGAAGGATTGAAAAATTTCATTCCTCTGCCGGGGAGCAGAGGCTTTGGTTATATTGACCCCCAACCGGATTGTGTTGTAACTACGGAAATCGCTTCGGGAAGATTTGAGGACGACCTTAGAAGAATGAGGATGGCTGCTTGGCATGGTGCAGACCATATAATGGTAATAAGGACAACGGGACAGTCTCATGTTGATTCTCTTATGGAAGGTACGAATCAAGGTATCGGCGGTATAATGGTAACAAGAAAGCAAGTAAGGGCCAGCAGGAAAGCATTAGATTTAATAGAAGATGAAGTAGGCAGACCTATAAACTTTCACTCTTATGTATCGGGAGTAGCAGGCCCGGATATTGCGGTTATGTTTGCGGAAGAAGGCGTAAACGGAGCCCATCAGGATCCGCAATATAATATTCTTTATAGAAACGTCAATATGATCAGAAGTTTTGTGGACGCTTGCGAAGCAAAAAAAGTAATGGTTTGGGCTGATATGTTACAAATCGACGGAGCACATAATGCGAATGCAACTGCTATGAAAGCATGGAAAGTAATGCCTGAACTCATGGTGCAGCATGCTATAAACTCTGCTTTCTCAAGAAAAATAGGAATGAAACCGGAAAATATAGCCTTATCTACCGTACCACCGACAGGAACACCGGCACCATGCATGAGGCTGGATTTACCCTATGCGGTTGCTCTTAGGGATTTCTTCAGCGAATATAAAATGAGAGCACAACAAAATACCAAATATATGGAATCTGATGCAAAAGAAGCTACCGTGACTCATACTCTTAATATGATAATTTCCAGACTTACAAGTGCTGATATTCAATCAACTATAACCCCTGACGAAGGAAGAAACGTACCGTGGCATTATTATAATATCGCCGCCTGCGATACAGCAAAGCAGGCATTAAACGGTATGGATGGCCTAAGAGAAATGGTTAAAATCGACAGAGACGGCGTATTAGGCGATAATGTCAGGGAAATAAAAGAAAGAGCAGTACTCTTTATGGAAGAAATCTTGGAAGTAGGCGGATATTTCAAAGCTGTAGAAGAAGGCTTCTTCATTGACAGCGGGAACTATCCGGAGAGAAATGGTGACGGAATACCAAGACAGATAGATGGCGGTGTTGGTGTAGGCATGATATTTGAAAGAGATAAAGACTATTTCGCGCCTGTATCTGTCCATTACGGTTATAACTGTATCCCTGAAGGGTTAGAAAAGGCTTCCGATGCAATTGGAGGAGATACCTTTGAAAATCCTTCAAAAATTATATATATCGATGAATTAGATGAAATGGATAATGTAAATATTAGATTAGAAGAATTGGAAAAATACTATGATACCAATGTTGTAAGACCGGAAGTTGAATGGAGAGCGGACGGTGTTGTTGCCGTCACAATATTCCTGCCTTTAGACGAAAGAACAGCAGAATTTGCCGCAATTAAATGCGGAGAAAATATGGGCTTGGAAGATGTAACAGTAATTCATAAAAATGTTATGCATCCGGCAGAAGGCACCTTGGTTGAAATAAAAGGGAAAGTAAAATTTGATATTAATGTTGATGAATTGGTAATACCGGAAAAGGAACCTGTTTTATCTGAAGAAGAAGTGCGAAATGCAATTGCGGAGGAACCTATGTTTGTAGTTGCCGCAACTGTTGGCGAAGATGAACATTCCGTTGGACTGAAAGAAACTCTGGATATAAAGCATGGCGGTATTGAGGGCTTCGGTATTAAGTACCTATATTTAGGAACTTCCTGCCCTGTTGAAAAACTTGTAGATGCAGCAATAGAAACAAAAGCAGATGCGATACTTGCGAGCACGATTATTACACATGACGATGTTCATGTTAAAAACATGAAAAAAATTCATGAGCTATGTGTGGAAAAAGGCATCAGAGATAAAGTTATACTGGCAGTTGGCGGTACCCAAGTGACAAATGAAATAGCTAAAGAAGCAGGTATGGATGTAGGTTTCGGAAGAGGTACACATGGAATAGAAGTTGCCAGCTACCTTGTTAAAAAGAGAAGGGAATCTTAAAAAGGAAATGAAAATTGATGTACTGGTTGCTGAAATCGGAAGCACTACCACTGTCGTAAACGCTTTTCATGGAATAGGGACACCCTGCCCGAAGTTTATCGGGCAGGGGCAAGCCCCCACTTCCGTATTAGACGGTGATGTGACCATAGGACTAAAAGGGGCGATAGACGGCCTAAAACGATACTTAAACATTGATGATATTGAATATTCGGAAATGCTCGCTACAAGCAGTGCGGCAGGCGGTTTAAGAATGACCGTGCACGGTTTGGTTTATGACATGACTGTTAGGGCGGCAAGAGAAGCTGCATTAGGTGCCGGCGGAATAATTAAAATGGTTACTGCCGGGAAATTAAGAAGGTTGGATTTAAAAAAAATAGTAGATATTAAACCGAATATAATACTGGTTGCAGGCGGCGTCGATTATGGTGAAAGAGAAACAGCATTAGACAATATGGAAAAGATTGTTTCTTTAAACCTGAATATACCGATTATTTATGCCGGAAACATAGAAAATGCTGATGAAGTTTCATTAATTTGTGAAGAAGCAGGTGTTAAGCTTTATTTAGTTGACAATGTATATCCGCGAATTGATTTTTTAAATATTGAACCTACCAGAAAAGTTATTCAGGAAGTATTTGAAGAACATATAATACATGCATCCGGCATGACGACAGTCAGAGATATGGTTGACGGACCTATAATACCGACACCGGGTGCTGTAATGGAAGCGGCAAGGCTGTTAAAAGAAAGCGTCGGTGATTTGGTTATTTTTGACGTTGGGGGAGCGACGACGGATGTACATTCTGTTACGGAAGGCTCGGAAGAAATAAACAAACTTTTGATAAGTCCCGAACCCTATGCAAAAAGAACTGTTGAAGGGGACTTAGGTGTATTTATTAACCAAAAACATATAATTGAAAGAATTGATACAAAAGAATTGGAAAAGGATTTTCCAAAAGCAGAAGAACTTGTTTCCAATGCCAATCCCATTCCAAAAACCGAAGAAGAGAAAAGGTTTATAGAAAGACTTGCAAAAGAAGCCGTATTAATTTCTTTAGCGAGACATGCAGGCAAACTTAGATATATATACGGCCCTTCCGGTAAAAAAACCATTGCGGAAGGTAAAGATTTATCGAATATTAAATTTATAATCGGAACAGGCGGGGCATTAACCCGTTTACCGAATAACATTGAGGTTTTAAAAAATGCCGCCGGACGTGGAAAAGGCTTAGAGCTATATCCGGGCAAAGGAACTAAAATTCTAATTGATAAATTTTATATCTTTGCTTCATTGGGGGTTTTATCTAAAAAATATCCGGAGGAAGCCGTATTTCTTATGAAAAAAAGCATTGACTATAAAGAAGAATAATGAGTGTTAGGAGGGGAAGAATGACATATCCTTCTCTAAAAATTGATGTCGTAAAGCTTGAACATAATACAAGAATACTTGCAGATAGGTGCGCAAAATATAATATAAGCGTAGCAGCCGTTTCAAAAGTATTTTGTGCATTGCCGGAATTAGTAGAAGCAATGATTCGTGGCGGTGCTTCTTATATTGCAGATTCGAGAATAGAAAATCTAAAAAGAATAGAACATCTTGATATACCAAAGATGCTGCTTAGAATTCCTATGCTTTCACAAGCTGATGATGTAATAAAGTATGCAGATATAAGTTTAAATTCCGAATATGCCGTTATTAAAGCTTTATCGGAAGCAGCACTAAAAAACAACAAAGTTCATAACATTATTTTAATGGTTGATATAGGCGATTTGCGCGAGGGTGTCTGGATGGAAGAAGCGGTTGAATATGTCAACAAGCTAATTGACTTAAAGGGAATTAACCTAAAAGGTATTGGAACTAACCTCACTTGCTACGGTGCGGTTATACCAAAGGTTGAAAATCTATCAAAACTTTTAGAAATTGCAAGGTCTATTGAAAACAAATATAATATTAACTTGGATATAATATCCGGCGGAAATTCAAGCAGCATTTATCTTATTGATAATGGAACCATTCCTAAAGGTATTAATAATATAAGATTGGGAGAATCTATAGTTCTGGGTAACGAAACTGCTTATGGAAATAGGATAGAAGACTCTCACAACGATTGTTTTATGCTGTCTGCGGAGATAATTGAATTGAAAGAAAAACCGTCAATCCCTATCGGTGAAATAGGAGTGGACGCATTTGGTGAAAAGCCGGTTTTTCAAGATAGAGGAAACAGAAAGCGTGCAATTGTTGCGGTTGGTAAACAGGATGTGAAGGTTGACGGGTTAACCCCTATAGATGATAAACTGATTATATTAGGTGCCAGCAGTGATCATATGATAATTGACGTAACTGACAGCCATAAAAAATACCAAATTGGTGACCATATAGACTTTTTACCGGATTACGGTGCTTTACTGTCATTATGCACCTCGGAATATGTAAATAAAATTATCGTTTAAGAATTACTGTTATGAAAACAGTCTGAAATATGGGGGATGAATACCCCCTTTTTTTTATATGCCGTGCCAATATTTCCT
>CAYXUX010000005.1:0-41361 GCA_964468275.1 uncultured Clostridiaceae bacterium | reverse complement strand
GAGTCCCTGAAGGCCCACCAAATATGTTTGAAAACTCTTGGTATCAAGGGTTTTTTGTTTTTTTGGAAATAAAATATTAAGGGACGAGAACGGACTGTAATTTTTAAAATACAAAATTTATCTATTCATAAAAGACAGCTTATATTAAAACATGAAATATAGTATAATTATGATAAGCATAATGCTTAAAGAGTTCAAAGGATGGTTTAGATTGCATTTAAATTCTAGGCTTAAAGCCATAGCGGATAGTATAAATAAAAGCAGCACAATTGCCGATATAGGATCGGATCATGCATATTTGCCTATTTACTTAGTAAAAAATAATAAAGCAAAACGAGCAATAGCGACGGATATAAATCTTGGCCCTTCCGAAATATCAAGGAAAAGAATAAAACATTGGGGCCTTGAAAACATAATTGATGTAAGAATAGGTTTCGGGCTGGAAGCTTTGAATCCGAAAGAGGCAGACACTATTATAATATCAGGTATGGGTGGATTACTTATAATAGATATCCTTGAACAAGGACTAGAAATCGCGAATAGCGCACAAAGAATTATTCTACAGCCAATGAAAGACAGTTATATTTTAAGAAAATGGCTTTCTAAAAATTGTTTTTATATAAGTGATGTGGATATAGTTAAGGAAAAAGATAAATATTATGAAATAATATGGGTTATACCGGGCAAAGAATCTGAAAGCTCCGAAACAATAAATTATTTTGATGATAAGCTAATAAATAAAGAAAGTACAATTTTATATGAATATATAGATAGCATTTATAAAAAATATGAATCTATAAACATTAAACTAAAAAACCATAATACGCCAAATGCAGTAAAAAGAAGGATAGAGTGCGCCGAAATGATGGGGTATTGTGAGGAGGTAAAATCATGGGTGAAGCAAAATGTCAAGAAATAATGTCTTTGATGGAGAAGATTGCTCCTGAAGAACTTGCGGAAGATTGGGATAATGTCGGCTTATTAATCGGAGATAGAAATAGTGCAGTAAAAAAAATAATGGTGTGTCTTGATTTGCCCAAGTGGGTAATAGATGAGGCAATAGATAATCAAGTAGACATGATAGTAACACATCATCCAATAATATTTAACAAAATTAAAAAAGTAAATACAGATTCAAGTTTAGGAAGAGGGATTATCAGATTAATAAAAAATAATGTATCAGTATATTCATCCCACACTAATATGGATATAGCTAGTGGCGGCTTAAACGATATGTTTGCAAAACAATTAGGTTTTAGTGTCACGTCAATTATTCAACCTTTAAACATAGAGAAATTATTTAAATTTGTTATTTATGTACCGAAAGGAAAAGAAAGAAAGATTTTAGAGAGCTTATCAAAGACAGGGGCAGGTTTTATAGGTAATTATAGTTCCTGTAGTTTTAGAAGCAAGGGTATCGGTACTTTTAAACCTGAAGAAGGCTCGGATCCTTATGTTGGCACAATAGGCGTAATTGAGGAAGTAGAAGAGTATAGGTTGGAAACAGTTGTGCCGGAAAGTCTTGTTGAGAATGTTGTTAAAGAATTAGAAATAGTACACCCTTATGAGGAGCCCGCTTATGATATATTTGAACTTAAAAACAGAACAACTTCGAAAGGAATCGGAAGATTGGGGATATTAAAAGACGACACAACTTTAGCAGCTTATGCAAGCTTTGTGAAAAAGACCTTGAGGGCTAATAATGTTGATTATGCAGGGGATCCTGACTCAATTATAAAGAATATAGCCTTAGTTAACGGTTCGGGAAATAAATACATTAAATGTGCAAAAGCAGCAGGAGCTGATGTTTTAATAACCGGCGATTTACAGTATCATCAAATATTAGAGGCACTCGAAGATGGTTTAAACATAATAGATGCGGGTCATTTCAATACGGAAAGGTTAATAATAAAAGAAATTGCCAATTATTTAAAAAAAGCTATAGACGGACTTGGATATAATGTAGAAGTAATTGAATCAAAGACAAATATTAATCCGATTGTTAGTATTTAGGAATAGTAATTTACTATTCCTTTTATAGTTTATAGGTGATTTTTGAGACTTGCGATTAAGCGAAGTTCAGATGTGGTTGATGTTTTTAAGCCTAAAGCTAAAAGAGTGACAGTAAGGACAAATAAATACTATGAGGAGGTAAAAAATGAATTTAAGTCTTTTATATGAACTGCAATTACGAGAGCTGGAACTAAAAGAAGTGGATGAGGAAATAAAAAAAATAGAGTTAGATGACCTGTTATTTAGGTTAAAACAAGAATATTCCGATTTGAAGAATCGATATTTAATGTTATTGGAGAATATAGATAAAGAAAACAAACAAAATGAAAATTTAAAAAAAATTATTAGACAGTTAAAAGAGAATAAGAACAATTATGAAGAATTGAAATATAGTTCTGAAATCAATAATGCAAAAAAACTGAAGATGATAGAAAAACAAATAAAAGATGCAGACAATAGTATAAAAGGAGAGACAAAAAAGGTAGATGCAATAACGGATAAGATTGAGAAAATTAATTTGGAAATGGTTGATGTGAGAAAGAAATTAGTATTTATAAAGAATAAATTTGAAAAGACAAAAAATGAAAGAACGAATGAACTGGAAAGGTTAAATAAAGAGCGGGCGAAAATTGAAAAACTCGTTGTAGAAATAAGAAAGAAGATTGATGAAAATAGCATAAATGAATATACTAAGCAAAAAAGATGGTTTAACGATCCGATTTCGCTTATAATTTCACGAAAATGTACCGGTTGCAGTGTTGGAATTCCATCAATTGATTATGAAGCTGTCAGAAATGGTGATGTTTTGAAATGTGAAAGTTGCGGGAGATTTCTATTATTTAAGAGGAAAGAGGAATAGGAACTTACATTTTATTCCTTTGACATATTTTTAAATGCAATATATAATGTGTTTTGCAAAGAAAATTGAGTAAGCCGGATGATTGCGTGTACATTACTGTGCACGAGGAAAGTCCGGGCTCCATAGGGCAGGGTGCCGGGTAACACCCGGTAAAGGTGACTTTAAGGAAAGTGCAACAGAAAGATACCGCCAGAGATTAGCATAGTCCTGGTAAGGATGGAAAGGTGAGGTAAGGGCTCACCGGCATGTAGGCGACTATATGGCCATGCAAACCCCACTTGGAGCAAGACCAAATAGGGAAGCAGACGAGGTTGCCCGCTTCGCTTCCGGGTAAGGTCGCTAAAGTCCTCCGGCAACGGTGGAATAAGATAGATGATCATTCAAGACAGAACCCGGCTTATAGGCTTACTCTTTAAGACTTGCATATGTACAGCCTACTTAATAAGGGTTGTTTTTTCATCCATGAATAAGGCGGCAAAATACTTGGCTGATAATATTACAATTTAAGATATCCATCAGATCCACATTTACCTGCTTTTAGTCCTTATTTTTCAATTTTAAGATACTTTAATATTAGGGATGCTGTTTCTGCCCTTGTAATGCTTTTATCAGGATAAAAATATCCGTTACTGCCTTTCATTAATTCAAGCCCTGCAGCTATTGCTGCATAACCTATTAATTCATTTGCAATCATATCTGCATCTTTATAATCTATATTAAATATTTCAATATTTTTTGCTAGGAATCCTAAATCCATAGCATTGACAATCATCTTAGCAGCTTCGATTCTAGAGACTTGTGCTTCTAAATTTTTTTCATTTTCTTTAATAATTTTTCTTAAAATTGCTTGTTTATAATACTCATCATATTCTTCACCGGTAGGCTCATTATCAAATGATAAGGGAATTATCGGATAATATGGTTGTAAAGATTTTATTAAAATGCTTATAAAATCTTTTTGTTTAATGTTTAAATTTGGAGAAAACATTTCAGAATCTGCTTTTAAAATACCGGCTTCAATAAGTGCTAAAATATCATCTTTTGCCCAATGTCCTTCGATATCAATAAAATCGTTTTTGCTTTTGTCTTTAATTATTTCTCCGTTATAGTCAAGCACCAGCCCTGTATAGGGATCAACCATACCGGAAAATTGTTCAAATGCATATACAAGTCTCACAGTACTTTTAGCAGATTTACCTTCATAATTATAATGCATTGTATATCTTAACCCAAAATCAACATTTTCATATAGATTCCCGTAGACTTCTTCTAGGGATAAGATGTTTTCAATCATAGGGAATTCAATATCAGTCCAAGTGTTATAATAGTTCATAATACCGCCGGTAAAATTGCTAACGGTAACTCTGAGATTGTTGCCTTGGCAAGGTATGCCATTAACTTTTCTGGTATAACTAAATTGATAGCTTTTAGGATTGTCTATTTCATAATCCGGATTTTCAATTTTGTATTCCGTTTGTTTAAATTTCTCCGAAGCAATTTCTTTTAAAAAATTTTCTGCCAGAACCTTGCATTGCTCTTTTGAATATTTAGGTTTGCCTTGGGATAATTTGTCTAAATTGCTATCATTCCTGTAAAAATCTAAAACTTCTCCCGTAACCGCATCTATTGAAATACTTGAATAAGCATATTCTTCATTTTTGGAGTCACTATAATTCCAGTTTAAATTCCAACGAGCATTTTTCCCATTATCATAACTATATAATGAAGCATATGCTAAACTTTGATTTTTGTTTATCAAGCAATATTTTTCTCCTATCTCCAGAGCTTCTTCCTTGCTTATATAGCCGAAAATATTTTCCGTGGCTTTTATTTCTTCCGGTGTCAAACTTTGCTGCTTACTGCTCATTATCGTATCACCGCCGGCGCCTGCACCCATTTCGTTAACACCATAATAAAGGTCTTCTATCATTTCACTTGTAAAAGCATCAATAGGTTTATTTCCGTTTTTTAAATTATATACCAAAATAGCCTTATCACTTTTAATTTTATTATCATACCTGATAATATAGGATAGTTCTAATCCGTTTTTTTCATTAAAAGCATTTTTTCCATCTTCAATGCTGATAGCTTTAGCTGAATCGGGAATTACCCCTTTATACCAATTAAAATTATAGTTTTTTAACTCCAATGAGTTTTTATCTATTCCTATGCTCATACCATTTTCTTTGAAAGGCACACCATCTATAAATCTTATATACTCGAAAAAATAACTGTCGTAATCATGTCCGTAATTATTAAATATAGAGGGTTCCAAAAATTTTACTTCATTATGTCTTTCCGGTTGCAGCTTATATAATATTTCCTTTGAAACCTTCAAAGCTTCTTCTCTTTTGTACAAGGCAATTTTCGGTGGCTCAGCGTATATGGGTTTCCAACGATACATGCTTTTTATATCACCTGTATCTGCGTCTACGGATACATTAATATTGGTATCGGTTTTTTTTGAATTCCAATATAGATTCCATTGTTTTTGACCGTCATCGGATTCATTATAACTTTGATTAAAATCACAATTTTCGGTGTTTAAATCAAAACTTTTTTTTGCTATTTCAATGGCTTTTTTCAAATCAATTTTCTTATTTGCCGCATTATCAGCAAATACGGGTAAAATGTGTACTGAAAGAAATATTATTACGAGAAGTAATGATATAATTTTTTTCATATCTATCCCCTTTCTTATATGTAATTATAAATTTTATTTGACAATAATTTAAAATGCAATGATTTACTTATTTAGACTGATTATAATGAAAGAAGTTCCAAATCTATTATATAATACTATTTTGATGGATATAAAAATATCTTCAAGCGTTTTCCGCTTTCTGGCACGCGGAAACATGGTCAAGACCACAAAAAAAACCATGATTTTTGGGAAACGTCATTCTGAACGTAGTGACGAACTTATATTTTCAATGCATTAAGATCCTTCGCTAATGTCAGAATGATAATAATGTGGTCTTTTTATTAGCCTCAAACATGGTTTAATAAGAACATAAGAAAATGGGTGGGGAGATATGGCACGAATGATGCGTAGTGATACACTTTAAACTTGTTACACATATTTCCTGATTTTATTGGCTTTAACTATTTTTTTTTATAAAAAATTTATTACAATTAATATAGAAGATGATAAATGCAATAAAGGAGTGTCGAAAGATGGTAAGTAATAGTCATTTTGATGAAAAAAATAAAGTAAAAGAGCTTGTAAAAATAGGTCTTATGTCTGCGTTGATATATATTTCAACGGCAGCAATTAATATTCCTATAGGGCCCGGAGGAGTAATACACTTAGGAGATAGCATGATTTTTGTAACTGCAATACTTTTTGGCGGTAAAACAGCTGCTATATCAGGTTCAATAGGGATGACATTATTTGATTTATTTTCGCCTTATGCGATATGGGCTCCCTTTACCTTTGTAGTAAAGGCCGTTATGGGTTATATTGCCGGTATTATTAGTCATGGTAAGGACAGTAAGGGAAACAGTTTGATTAGAAATATTATAGCAATTATAATTTCTAGTATATGGATGATATTTGGTTATTATATTGCCGAGGCAATTATATACGGGAACATTTTTGCACCTGCCGCTACAATCCCTGCAAACTTCTTCCAAGTTCTCGGTGGTGCAATAATTGCAATACCACTGACAATACTAATTAAAAAGAGCGGGTATTTTAAATAATCCCAATAATATTTGAAGCGGATATGGGAATTAGCCTTCGTATTCGCTTCTTTTTTATTTTGGTTAAACTATTTAATTTAGTCAATAATGTTTATAGAGTATATTTTGTTAGAAAAGGTGACAGGTTTGAAAGAGAAAAGTTATTTTAGGGGACATAAGGCTTTTATAAAAAGATATAGATATAAATCAAAAATATTTATTGCCCTAGTTTTTGTCATCTTCCTTTTAAACAAATTATCAGTTTTTAACTGCCTTGGATTTATCGGTTCAGATGAAGCCAAATTAATCATTAAAGATTTTGAAAAATATTATTTATATAATGAAGTTTTTCAAAATAAAAAATACATAGAGATAAAAAACAGGTTACTGGAAAAAAGATTTGCTACTAAATCGGGGATATATGATTTAATAATTGAAGCAAAAGAACTGGCTGATGATAATCTGACAGAGCTTAGGTATGTAAACTTCTTCCAAGGTAGGTTTACCCACTTATTTAATAAAAAAGTAAATATCAGTAGAAAACGCCCTAAAAAGAATATCGTTTATATTAAGTTGAATAATTTTGGTGAAAATGCAGCATATAAATTTGCTAAGACGTTGGAAAAAGAGAAAATAACGGATTGCCTTGTTTTAGATTTGAGAGGTAACAATATGGGCAGTTATATTGAAGCAATACAAATAGCCGACGATTTGCTTCCCGAAGGCAGTGTTATCGCTCAAATTGAATGTTCAAGCTCAAAGCACTTGTATTGCTCCAACCCATTTTACTACAGCTTTAATACTATTTATGTATTAGTTGATAAAGAAAGCGGATATTGCACAGAAATTGTTGCATTGGCGTTAAAAGAAAATCTCAAAGAAAAGGTTATAATTGTAGGAAATAAGACAATGGCTATGGAGGTCGGCTCTATTCTAAAAGAATACAATAATAAAATCGGCATTAGTATTGCTCATTTCAATTGGCATATCGAAGGTAAAAGCGCTGCAGATCTAGGTGATTATGTCTTAAATTATAATGATATTGAATTTAAAACTTCAAAAGACGGTATCAGTTTAAAAGAGATAATTAAATTTGCCGAATAAAAGATAAAGGCATGGTATCCAATATTATAAATTAAAGTGAACTATGGTAAAATTAAACTGAGAATTATGATAAGTTTATTATTTTGGAGGTTTAATTTTATGAAACCAAAAGTTGCTATAATATTTAATGGGGGTACAATATCCATGTCTATAGATCCCCGAATAGGTGCAGTGATACCATCTTTATCAAATGATGAGATCATGTCTTTAGTGACTAATATCGATAAATTTGCAGTAATTGAGTCTATAGATTTTTCTCAATTACCGGGACCACATGTTACTCCGCAAAAAATGATGGAGCTTCAATCATTGGTATTTAATACGGTCCAACGCAAGGATATAACAGGAGTAATAATAACTCATGGTACGGATACCTTGGAAGAAACAGCATATTTGTTGGATTTAACTTTAAATACACCTAAGCCCGTTATTGTCACAGGTGCGATGCGCAACAGTTCAGAACTCGGATATGATGGTCCCTCCAACCTTGCTGCTTCAGTATGTACTGCTATATCACCGGAAGTAAAGAATAAGGGTGTTTTAATAGTAATGAATAATATAGTTAATGCAGCATCGGAAGCCACAAAAACAAATACTTTGAGTTTGGATACATTTAAATCAATAGAATTTGGTGCAATAGGTATCGTAGATAATGATAAGGTTATTTTACATAGGAATGTGATGAATAGGCAATATATCCCGGCAAGTGATATAGAGCCGAATGTCGACTTGATAAAGTGTGCTTCAGGAATGGATTCAAAGTTTTTAAAACATTCAGTTGATACAGGAACAAAAGGTATAGTAGTTGAAGCATTAGGCAGAGGAAATATGCCTCCGGCAATGATACCGGGTATCAAATATGCATTGGATAACGAAATTCCCGTAGTTATGGTCTCCAGATGCCCGACAGGCAGAGTATTGGATACTTACGGATATGAGGGTGCAGGAAAACAGCTAAGGCAAATGGGAGTGATACTTGGAGGAGATTTACCGGGGCAAAAGGTTAGAATTAAGCTTATGTTAGCACTTTCAATAACTAAAGATATAAATGAAATCAGAAAAATTATTGAGCAGAATCATTATATAGACTGAAGTAGATATAAAATAGTTTTATTTAGGTCAAGCTTTTAAAACATTGCTTGGCTTTTTTGTATTATTCTAGTTTATGAATATATAAAACGAAACTTCATAAAATAACAAGGTACAGTTCAATCAAATCAATTCGTCTAATCGAAAATAGAGGAGTGGTTAAAATAAAGGCTATAATAATGGCTGGGGGAAAAGGAACAAGATTACGTCCTTTAACCTGTGGTATTCCAAAGCCGATGGTTCCGGTATTTGACAAACCGGTCATGGAATATACATTAGAGCTTTTAAAGAAGTATAAATTTTGCGAAGTAGGTATTACTCTATCATATTTACCTCAGATGATTATTGACCATTTTGGAAAAGGCAGTGATTATGATATAAATATTGATTATTTTATAGAAAAAACGGCACTCGGCACAGGCGGTTCAGTAAGAAATGCAGATGATTATATAGACGGAACATTTATAGTAATAAGCGGGGATTCTTTAACGGATCTGGACTTAACTAAAGCGGTTGAATTTCATAAAAGTAAAAAATCCAAAGCAACAATTGTTTTGAAAAGAGTGGCTGTACCTATAGAATATGGTGTTATCATTACAGGTAAAGATGAAAGGATAGTACGATTTTTTGAAAAACCCAGTTGGGGAGAGGTTTTCAGCGATACTGTAAACACGGGCATATATATATTGGAACCTGAAGTTATGCAGTATTATAAAAAAGGTGATGTCTTTGATTTTAGTAAAGATCTGTTTCCAAGGCTGTTAAGGGATGGAGTTCCTATGTATGGGTTTATAACCAATGACTATTGGTGTGATATTGGTGATTTAACCTCATATAGGCAGACCCACTTCGACATTCTAGACAATAAGGTAAAAGTCGATATAGGGAAAAAAGAAATAAAAGAAAACATATGGATTGGTGATGAAGTATTTCTAGGATATAAAGTAGAGCTAAAAGCACCATTGTATATAGGAAATAACTCCATAATTGATAATGAAGTGCATATTGATTCTTATTCAATCATTTCATGTAATTGTAGAATAGGAGAAAAGAGCAAGATTAAAAGAAGTATTATATGGAAAGGCGGAGAAATAGGGGAGAATACAAATGTGACAGGTTCCGTTGTTTGCAACAATACTATTATAAAAAACAATGTGGACATATTTGAAAATACTGTAATAGGCCAAGATACTATCTTGTTGGATAATTCCACTATAAAACCTGATGTGAAAATTTGGCCTGAAAAGAAAGTTTGTGAAAACACAATTGTTTCACAAAATATTATTTGGGGTACAAAAGCATCAAGAAATATCTTCGGTGTAAAAGATATTTCCGGAGTATTAAATAAAGAAATTACTCCTGAGTTTTGTATAGGATTGGGTTCAGTATTTGCATTAACTATGGGTTCCAATCAAACTTTAGTCATAAGCAGCGATAATAAGAATCAATCCAATGTCATTAAAAAGTCAATAGTATCAGGTGTTTTAGCCGCCGGTACACAATGCATAAGCTTAAATAGAAGCTTAACTCCAATGGCTAGATTTGGGGTGGCTTATCATAATGCTGCAGGGGGAATCCATATTTATACATCCGAAGAAAAGCCTTATAAAACACATATTGAGTTTTTTGATAGCAGGGGGATAAACATAAATAGAAGCTTAGAAAGGAAAGTGGAGATACTTGTAAACTCTGGTGATTATAATCGATGTAACATAAAGGATATAAAGGCATATGCAGAGATAGATAACTTTAAAGAAATATATTTAAAGCAGGGGTTAAGTTTTTTATCTAATTTAAATGAAATAAGAAGTAGAAATTTCAAAATACTTCTTACTTCCCAATCAGAAAACGTGGTTACAATAACAAATACGTTATTGGATTATTTGGGATGTGATGTTGGCTCACTTTGGGGAAGTACCGATTATGAGACTATTGCTAACACCGTAGTAGATAGGAAAGCTGATTTGGGATTAATAATCAATGAAAATGGAGAGAAGTTGATATTAATAGATGAAAGCGGAAAAATTATTAATAATGAAGAATATTTATTGCTTACTGAATTGATAGCTATAAAGGGATACAAAATTAATAGGATAGTGTTTCCTTATGCATTTCCCACGACGGCGGAAGAAATTGCAAAAAATTACGGAGCCGAAATTTTAAGAACCTCTTCAGATACAGCAAGTATTATGACTAAAATATATCAATTGAATACTGAGAAGGAGAGACCATCCATTCAATATATACTTAATTATGATGCTATTTGGTCTCTAGGTTATATACTAAGTTTTTTAACGAAAGAAAATTCCGGCTTAAAAGAGATTGCATTAGAGATACCCGAATTTTACTTTACTAAGAACGAGATTTCTTGTGATTGGGAAGATAAAGGTAGAATAATAAGAAAAATGGTAAGCAGAGTAAGTAAAGAGGAACAGGAAATGTTAGAAGGTGTGAAAATAAAAGATCATAGAGGATGGGCTTTGATCCTGCCGGACAATGAGAAGCCTCTATTTAATATCTATACACAAGGGGTTTCGCAAGAGATGGCAAAAGAGCTGTCTGCGGAACTGACAGATAGAATAACTAATTTATTAAAAAGGCAGGGTTTTAAAAAAACAAAAGATTTTTGAGAGGTGTGAATTAAGGTAATGATTGATTTGATAAAAAACAAGAAAAAACTCCTTAATAATAACATCTATGATATAAAAGATGTGCTTTTGAAAAAGGAAGAGCTTTTAAACCATGCAATCCAATTGGCTCACAACCATAAAGTAGAAAAAAGACAAAGATCAACAAAAATGTTGGTAAGAAGATTGGTTAAGAACTATGAGGGTATATTTGGGATATATAAAGAGTTAAATGCAATTACAAACACAGGAGGCGATTTATCTCCGGCTTCAGAATGGTTGCTGGATAACTTCTATAAAATAGAGGAGCAGGTAAAGGATGTAAAACAGAATTTGAATGCGGATAGATTTATTAAACTTCCTTCTTTAATTGGCGGATACTTGAAAGGATATCCCAGAGTTTATGCTATTGCCTTAGAATTAGTTTCTCACACTGATGGGAGAATAGAAGAAGACATATTGATAGATTTCATTAAGACATATCAAAACATTCAAATCATGTCAATATCTGAAATTTGGTCTTTATCGCTTATGATAAGGATTGCATTAATAGAAAATATAAGAATAATCTGCGGAGATATTTATAATACTCAATACCATTGGGCTTTAGCGGAAAGTACTTTAAAGCTTGATGAAGAATCAATATTTGAAAATATTAATAATTATATTGATGAAGATTTTGATATATCATATATTGAACATATATTGGCACGGATTAGAAGAGAAGGTTCAAATTTGCCCGATGTATTGGATTATATTGAATTAAAGTTGGAAGAACACAATACATCTATAAATGATGTTATAAAAAATGAACATAAAAAACATGCAATAAGAAGAATATCAATTGGCAATTCAATAACAGGCCTTCACGAAATATCAACATTAAATTGGAATGATATATTTGAATCAATAAGCATAGTCGAAGAAAAATTAAGAAAAGATCCTAGTAAAGTCTATTCAAATATGGATTTTGAATCAAGGGATTATTATAGAAAGGCTATCGAAAAAATTTCAAAACAGTGGAAGGTTTCGGAAGTTAGAATAGCAAATTGTGCAGTTAATCTGGCTTTAGAAGCCTGCCAAGAAAATGAAGACAATAAAAGAAATCATGTGGGCTATTATCTGATTGACAAAGGGAGAACGAAGCTTTTTGAAAAACTAAAGTTAGGTAAGGATTGTTTAAGATTAAAATCAACGTCATTATATATTATACCTATTTTTATTTTAACCGTTATCATAACCTGTTTAATTATAAGTATTTCATTAAAAAGTATAGGGTGGTTTAAGCTATCTTTAATAGCATTATTTTTATTTATTTCTGTTTCCGATATAGCAGTACATTTTATAAATTATTTATTTATGAAGGCACATCCTGTGTCACTATTACCCAGACTGGAATTTAAAGAAGGCATACCGAAGGAAGCCGGTACAATGGTTATAATACCTGCCTTATTAATTGATAAAAAGAATGCAAAAGACTTGATAGACAGGATGGAGGTATATTATTTAGCCAATAAGGATAAAAATATATGCTTTGCCCTAGTAGGTGATTTTGTTGATTTCGATAAAGAAAAAGATAAAAAGGACGAAAGCATTGTAAAAGAAGCATTAAATGGGATTAAAAGCTTAAATAATACTTATTCTGAAGAGGAGGACATATTTTATTATTTTCATAGGAAAAGGACTTTTAATAAAGTACAAAACAAATGGATGGGATGGGAACGAAAAAGAGGAGCCATAATAGAATTAAATAACATGATAAAAGGTAAAGATAGCACCTTTTATATAAAAACAGGAGACATTTCAAAACTAAGAAATTTAAAATACATAATTACAATTGATTCTGATACAAATTTAAGAATGAACAGCGCAAAAAAATTAATAGGAATCATGGCACATCCTTTAAATAAAGCCGTTTATGATGAAAACAAAGAAATGATCGTAGATGGGTACGGGATAGTCCAACCAAGGATAGGTATTAATGTGGAAGATGCAAATAGAACGGAATTTGCAAGAATTTTCTCTTATAGTTCAGGTATAGATCCATATACTACTGCAGTTTCCGATATTTATCAGGATGTTTTCGGCGAGGGAATTTTTACAGGCAAAGGTATCTATGATTTAGATTATTTTAATGCAGTGATAGAGACAAAAATAGAAGAAAACACAATATTAAGCCACGATCTTTTAGAAGGAAACTTGATGAGAACGGGTTTGGCTACAGATATAGAGTTAATTGACGGTTATCCGACTAAATACAAATCATACATTATGCGTCTACATAGATGGGTGAGGGGTGATTGGCAATTAATTAAATGGCTTTTTAGCAGAAAACACTTATCTCCCCTTTCTAAGTGGAAGATATTTGATAATTTAAGAAGGAGTCTCATAACCCCTTCGCTATTTTTTATTATTTTAATAGGTGCTGCATCTCCTGAAATAAATAAAAATATATCAATAGGAATTCCTTTGTTAGTACTGTTTTTTCCCAATCTGTTATGTCTGCCTAATTTAATTATAAAAGGCAAAAAGTACATAATGGAAGCAATTTCAATTTTGAAAAAAGGATTTTATCAATTGATAATTCAACTTGCTTTTCTGCCTTATAATGCTTATATGATGATAGATGCAATTTTACGAACTGTGTATAGGGTGTTTGTTTCAAAAAAATATTTGCTTGAATGGGTTACTGCGGCCGAAGTAGAGAGAAAGCTTGCAGATAGCATTAAAGACTATATTATTAGGATGAAATATTCATTTATATTAACAGTTTTACTTTTAATCCTGATACTAACTAAGAATCAAACCATATTAATATATTTTTTGCCATTGATTATCTTATGGTTTGCATCTCCATATATAGCATATAAAATAAGTAAGACTAATGATAAAATTGAATATAATTTAGATAGCAATGATTTGGATATTTTAAGAAATATTAGCAGAAAAACATGGGCTTATTTTGAGGATTTTGTTAAAGGGGAATATAATTATTTGCCCCCGGATAATTTTCAAGAATATCCTTTTAAAGGTGTAGCATTAAGAACTTCTCCAACTAATATAGGTTTGTATTTAGTTTCGGTGCTTTCGGCAAAAGATTTCGGTTATATTACAATTACACAATTTGTTAAAAAAATAGAAAAAAGCTTAAATACTATAGGAAAAATGGAAGGTTGGAAAGGTCATTTATATAACTGGTATGATATAAAGACTTTGGAAGTCTTAAGGCCCTATTATGTTTCCACTGTAGATAGCGGTAACCTTGTTACTTATTTGCTTCTTTTAAAACAAGGCTTCAAAGAATATCTAGATAGACCTATCATTGATAAAGAAATACTGATTGGTCTTAACGATACATCAAAACTATACAATCAAAAATCCGAGGTTTTGGAAATTTTACTCGAAGAATCTAACAATACTGATACCCCGGAAATAGTTACTATAATAAGCTCTATAAATGAACTTTATAGAAATAAAGAAAAATATTTTGAAGGTCAAGAAAAAGCTTTAAAATCAATAGAATCAATCAGAGGGGATATAGAGAAATTTTATCTAAGTATTATTATTGATGATGTTAAGGACTTTCAATTCGATGATGATTTATATGACAATCTGAAAGAAGATTTAGACGAGCTTCTCTTAAATCCTTCTTTAGCAGAAACAAAAAGATTATATGAGAGTCTATTAGAAACCATAAATGAAAAATGGAGTTCGAGTAAAAACGATAGTCAATTTATTCCTGCTTTTGAAAAAGAATTAAATAGGGTTAGTATTAATACATCCTTTCTTATTAAGAAAATAGAAGAATTGGTAGATTGTATTGATAATATTATCAATAACATGGAATTTAAACACCTGTATGATGATAAAAGGAATCTTTTTTCAATAGGTTATGATGTAGAAAAAGAAAGAATAACAAATTCCTACTATGATTTGTTAGCTTCAGAAGCTCGAATAGCAAGCTATTGGGCTATAGTTCTAGGGCAAGTGCCGGTAAGGCATTGGTATAAGTTGGGTCGCTCTTTAACAAAAATTGACGGTTCAAGGGCACTGGTATCATGGTCGGGTACAATGTTTGAATATTTTATGCCTGCTTTGATTCTAAAAAATTATAGGGGCACCTTATTTAATGAAACATATAATGCAGTTGTAAAATCACAAAAACTTTATGGAAGCAGATTAAACATACCTTGGGGAATCTCCGAATCCGGATTTTTTTCCTTCGATTTTAATTTAAATTATCAATATAAAGCCTTTGGAATCCCTGATTTGGGACTAAAAAGGGGTTTAATTGAAGATATTGTTATTTCACCGTATTCTACATTTTTAGCATTAAAAGAAGATCCGGTCGGTTCCATTGAGAATATTAAGAATCTAATATCTTATGATATGGAAGCCAAATACGGATTTTATGAATCTTTGGATTTCACCCCAAACCGTTTAAGGAAAGGTATGGATAAGGAAATAGTGAAAAGCTATATGGCTCATCATTTAGGTATGAGTATTTTAGCTTTAGACAATTTTTTAAATGAGGATGCTATGATACGCAGATTTCATAGTCATCCCATTGTAAAAGCAGGGGAGTTTATGCTTCAGGAAAGAATTCCTGTCAGGTCAATTATCACAAAAGAATATAAGGAATGGCTGGAAGAAAAAAATGGCTTTAGTAAGGATTATGTTGAGCCTGTAAGGAGTTATGAATCTCCGAATCTTGTACCGCCGCCGTGTCATCTATTGTCTAATGGTTCTTATTCGTTACTGGTAAATACAAAAGGTGGAGGTTTTAGCAAATATAATGATATATTAATAAATCGTTGGAGAAATGATTATCTGGGAGAGGAATATGGTAATTTTATATTTATAAAAAATATGGGAACCGGAAGGATTTGGTCTGCAACTCACAGCATACTTGAACAAGAACCTGACGGATACAGGGTATCTTTTTTATCGTCGGGGGCGGAATTTTTGCGAAAAGATGATGAAATAAATAGTAATATGGAATTATTTGTTTCACCGGAAGATAATGTGGAAATAAGAAGATTAAAAGTTGAAAATCACGGAATTGAGGATGTTATATTCGAAATTACAAGCTATTTTGAATTGTCTTTAATTTCTATGCAAGATGATATAGCCCATAAGGTATTTTGTAATTTATTTATCAGGACGGGTTTTTTACCTGAATATGAAAGCATTATCGCAATGAGAAGGCCTAGAGAACAGCATGAAGGAGAAAGATATGCTTTTCATTCTGCTATTTATGAAGAAGATACCATAGGACCGATTCAATATGAAACGAGCAGGGAAAATTTTATTGGCAGGGGACGGGATATTCGCAATCCCGTTTTACTAAACCAACCTCTTACCAATACTGTAGGTATCGTATTAGACCCATGTATGAGCATAAGAAAAAGAATAAAAGTTTTGGCCGGAAATACGGCTACTATTTCTTTTGTTACCGGTTATGGATCAACAGAACAAGAAATAAGAGACTTATGCGGAAAATATAACGAAATATCTTCTATAAGAAGAGCCTATGAGTTATCTATAACAAGAAGTCAAGTAGAATCAGCCTATTTATCATTGTCCGCAAAAGAGATAGTATCCTTTGATAATATGATATCTCATTTAATATATAAGAGCCCTTCGAAAAAGCAATATGAAGAATTGATAAAAAGAAATAAGAAAGGCCAGTCTTCGCTTTGGGCCTATGGGATATCCGGTGATTATCCTATAATATTAATAACTGTGCGGCAAGAACAAGATATACAGATAATAAAGCAGGGATTAAAAGCGTATGAATATCTGAATATAAAAGGTCTAAAGGTTGATTTGGTAATATTAAATGAGGATGAATCCAGTTATTTACAACCTTTGAGAACGATGATAAATGAAATTGTTGAAAAAAGCAGTGGAAGATATTTATTGAGTAAAGAAAAAGGAATATATATAAGAAATCTATCTAATATGCCTTATGATGATGTTTTACTTTTATATGCATCTGCAAGTGTAGTTTTAAAAGGCGGCGGAGGGCCTTTTAATAAGCAATTGGAAAACATAAAACTAAGATTTAATAAAACCGTAAAATCAAAGAAGAAAGAATTCATAGCCAAGATCGGTGATTTGAACGAAGGCAATTTATTATTTTATAACGGATATGGCGGATTTAACTTAGAAGGCAATGAATATATAATAACTTTGCCTTCAGATATAAACACACCGGCTCCCTGGATTAATATTATAAGCAATATTAATTCGGGATTTATGATATCAGAAAGCGGAGCCGGGAGTACATGGTCAGAAAACAGCAGGGAGAATAAGTTGACTCCATGGAGTAATGACCCTGTAATAGACGATATTAGTGAAATAGTATATTTAAAGGATCTGGATGAAGGTAATATTTGGACTATAACAAGAAAGCCTATTAAAAATGAAACATTATATAAAATAAGGCATGGTTGGGGATATACAGTATTTGAAATGGATTATTTTGATTTAAATCACGAGATGACGGTATTTGTACCCTTAAAAGACAGTATTAAGATTAGTCTGGTAAGGCTAAAGAATAAAGGCTTAAGAAAAAGAAAAATACAATTAACTTATTATGTTGAACCTGTGTTAGGGGTACATGAATATTATACAAAGCAGCATGTTATTACAGAATTTGATGAGAATAATAATATCTTTATCTTCAAAAATTTTTATAATAGCGATTTTCCTGGCAGAATAGCATTTTTATTTTCTACAGAAAAAATTAAATCATATAGCGGAGATAGGATAGGGTTTTTAGGTATTGACGGGAATAAAGAGTTTCCGTTAGGGTTATTGCAAAACAATTTGAATAACAACTCCGGTGCCGGTTATGAACCTTGCGGTATTATACAAGTTCAAGTGGATATTGAAGCAGGAGAAGAAAAAGAAATAGCTTTTTTCTTAGGTCAGGTACCGGATGGAGGTAAATTACTGGATTATACAATAAGGTATTATAGATCAAACTATACAAAGTCACAGCTTATTAAAGCGAAAAGCTTTTGGGGCAATGAGATATTAAATATTGTAAAGGTAAAGACACCGGATCCCTCTATGGATTTATTGCTAAATGGCTGGTTGTTATATCAAGCAATAAGCTGCAGGCTGTGGGGCAGATCCGGATTCTACCAATCGGGTGGTGCTTTTGGATTTAGAGATCAGTTGCAAGATGCCGTTAATATAAGTCTAATACTGCCTCAATTTCTTAAAAAGCAAATTTTACTTCATGCCAAACATCAGTTCTTAGAAGGTGATGTTCAACACTGGTGGCATCCTACAGAATGTTGCAAAGGCGTAAGAACCAGATTTTCTGATGATCTGCTATGGCTTCCTTATGCCGTTATAGAATATATAGATAGGACGGGTGACTATACTATACTTAAAATGGAAGAGTCATTTCTGGAAGATAATATTTTAAAAGACGGTGAAGATGAAAGATATGGAACACCCTGTATATCTTCAGAAAAAGGAACTATTTATGAACATTGCAACAGAGCAATTGAAAAAAGCCTGAGATTTGGGTCTCATGGTTTGCCTCTTATGGGTTCAGGTGATTGGAACGATGGTATGAATAAAGTAGGGAATAAAGGAAAAGGCGAAAGCGTGTGGCTGGCTTTTTTCTTATACTATATTCTTAAAAACTATTCTATATTATGTTCTTCTATGAATGATAAGGAAAGGGAAATAAGATATAAAAATGTAGCTGACAATTTAAAAAACAATATAGAAGAAAACGGTTGGGATGGGAATTGGTATAAAAGAGCTTATTTTGATGATGGTTCTTCTCTAGGTTCATCGGAAAACAGTGAATGTGTCATTGATTCTATAGTGCAAAGTTGGGCGGTATTATCTGAAGCCGCAGATGAGACTAGGTGCAAAAAAGCTATGGACTCCCTTAAAAACTATCTGATTAAAGAAGATGAAGGTATAATACTGCTGTTTACACCACCCTTTGACAAAGATGATAAAAATCCCGGGTATATTAAATCTTATGTGCCCGGTGTAAGGGAAAACGGTGGGCAATATACACATGCCGCTTCTTGGGTAATATGTGCCTTTGCATCTTTAGGGCAAGGCAGTATGGCATGGAAGTTGTTTAATATGATAAACCCGATTAATCATACCCGTACTTTAAAAGAGTGCAGTATCTATAAGGTAGAACCTTATGTTATGGCGGCAGATGTGTATTCGGTTAGCCCGCACGCCGGAAGAGGAGGGTGGTCTTGGTACACGGGAGCAGCGGGATGGTATTACAAAGCAGGTTTAGAGTATATATTGGGCTTTAAGAAAAGGCAAGATATGCTCTATATAAATCCGTGCATACCTAATCATTGGGATGGATTTCAGATAGAATATAAATACGGCAACACTAAATATAATATAAAAGTAACAAATCCTACCGGCTGCAGTACCGGAGTAAAACATATAGTTATGGACGGCATTAATGTTCAAAATGAAGGTATCAAATTAATTGATGATGATAATATTCATGAAGTTATAATAACGATGGGCTGAAAATTGTTTTAAATATTGTTTAAATTATAAAAACATATTAGAATAATAGTTGATGTAATATTTGGGGGTGATGTTTTGTTATCAGATACAGTAAAGAAGTATTATACTGGTGATTACGACTTGAACTGTGCAGAAGCTATGCTATATGCTGCTAATGAAGAATACGGTATGGAACTGGATAAAAATGCTTTAAAAACAATGGCGGCTTTTGGCGGCGGTATGGGTGTAGAAGAAGCGTGCGGTGCTATGACAGGCGGCTTAGCTGCATTAGGAGTGTTATTTGTTAAAGAGAAGGCTCACGAAAGCGATAAAATAAAAAAATTATCAAAGGAATTTATTGATGCTTTTAAAGAAAAATTGAGTACTGAAAACTGTAAAAACTTGAAGAATAAATATAGAGAAGATACAAGTAAATGTGAATACATAGTGATAGCTGCAGCGAAAATATTGGATAATATAGTATATAAAGAAGGCTTCCGGAAATAAAACGGAAGCTTTAATTATAGCAGTTCAGATATTGTATATAGACATCATCCTGAGCGATAGCGAAGGATTTTATGCTTCAATGGAAAACTGTCGTACCGACAATCACAGATCGTCTTTTGTACTATGTATAATAACAAATATAATAAGCTGATTATCAGAAACAGTTGAGGTAGGAACAGTAACTTTTAATTATGTGAACTTACACACAAGCTTGTATCATACTTGTTTTAAAAACCAATAAGGTATAAAATAATCAATGTAAATACTATTAAAATGTAGGCATAATCAAAAGCTTAAAAAAGATATTTGCTTTACTTTCTAAAGGGCGAATATTTTTTAAATTTAATACGTCTAAGTATATTTGACGGAGGTGATTTCTATAGAACCGTTAATGAGTTTAAAAGAGGTCAGAAAAGTATATAGGGTTGGCAATGAAAAAGTTGTAGCACTTGATTCCATAAGTTTGGATATTGAAGAAGGAGAAATATGCTGTATTCTAGGCACATCCGGTTCGGGGAAATCCACCTTATTAAATATGATGGCCGGGTTGGAAAGACCGACTCGAGGCAGTATAAACATAAAAGGCAAGCCCATAGAAAAAATGAGTGAAAATGCATTGGCAAGATTTCGCAGAAAGAATATCGGATTCATATTTCAATCCTATAACTTGATACCAACTCTTACAGCTCAAGAAAATGTTAGTCTGCCGTTAGTCTTCAGAGGAATAGATAGAAAAAAAAGAAACATTAGAGCTGGGGATTTTTTAAGACAAGTTGGTTTAGGGAAGCATATACGTCATAAACCCAGTCAAATGAGTGGTGGTCAGCAGCAAAGAGTAGGTATTGCCAGAGCTTTCATTGGGAACCCCGATATAGTATTTGCTGATGAAATGACAGGAAATTTAGATTCAAAGACTTCCGAAGAAATAATGAGATTGGTAACGGAAATTACTAAAGAAAACAACCGAACTCTAGTTATTGTAACCCATGATATAAGCATCGCAAAGCATACGGATAGGATTATTTATATTAAAGATGGCAACATAGAAAAGGTAGAAAGAATCAGTAATGTATAGGGGGTTGATATTTTTGAAAAAAAGGATTTTGATGATTATAATTTTTGTTATATTATTGCAAGGATTGCTTTCTATCGGTAAGATTGGCTGGGCAGACACACGAAATCCAAAATTAATTATATCCGGGGGAAAGATTCCCGTGGTAAATGGGGGGGAAGAAGCAAGGATTAATATACCAATAGAAAACATCGGCGCTGCGGCTGCAAGAAATGTTCAAATTATTATGCAAATCGACGATGATTTACCTTTTGAAATGGAAGAATTAAATACTACATATACTATAAATAGAATTAATGCGAGACAGTCTGACAGTGCAGTGTTTAAAATTAAGGTATCTGAAAATGCTGCAGAAAAAGTTTATTCTATAAAATTGCTTTATTATTATAGCAATATGTCCGGTACTGAAATACTTAGAGATGAAGATACAATAAAAATAAAAGTTCAAAATTCCAAAAACCCTCCAAAATTAGTATTGTCTGCGGTAGGTTACGGAGATACTCCGTTAGTTGTAGGTGAAAACAATACCGTATCTTTAATAATAAGAAATAAAGGTTTTCTGGAGGCCAAGGATATCAGTGTTTCCCTAAAAGGTCTAAGCACAAACGGATTTACGCTGTTTAAATCACCTGATATCAAGCAATTACCGGATATAGCGGAAAACAAAGTTGTGCAGACGGATTATATAATCATTCCCTCTATGAGCATGGAAACGGGGAATTATGAATTGACGTTAAAGATTGATTACAAAGATAACGGTAACAACGCTTATTCCGAGGAGATTTTGTTTTTTTTACCGGTAAAAGGTTTGGATTCAAATATCTCTGATTTAGTTATAGAGAATATTTCAGTACCCGGTGAAGCGATTAGTGTAGGTACGGAATTTACTATTGCTTTTGATGTGGTTAACAAAGGCAGTATTGATGCGGACAGTATAAAAGTTAGTTTGGGTTTGGATAAAGAAATCATATGCAAATCATTAAATATTAACAGTATAGGAAAATTGTCAAAGGACGAATCAAAACATGTTGAATTCGAACTTTATGCTGCCGGCGATGCTGTTACTAAAAACTATCCAATACAAATAAATATTGAATTTGAAAATGGAGTGGGCGGAAAGAAGATAGAAAGTAATCTGACCCAATATGCCGGAGTTTTTATAAATAAAGGCAGCAGCAGTACCCCAAGAATTATTGTAGATAAATATAGTATTGAGCCGAGTATAATCAGAGCAGGTGATGCTTTTCAGCTAACTATGTCTTTACTAAATACGGGTTCTTCAAGCACAGTAAGTAATATTAAAGTATCCCTGTTAAGCGATGACGGAGTGTTTAATCCTGTAGATAGCAGTAACACTATCTTTATAGAGAGCATAGGAGCAAAAGAGAATGTCCAAAAAGTTTTTACCCTTATGCCGAAAAGGGATGCGGAGCATAAAACTTATGGCATATCAGTTAATATTGATTATGAAGATGAAAGAGGTAACCAGCTTAGTTCCAATGATATGATAAGTGTTCCGGTAGTTCAGCAAGTAAAACTTGTGCTAGGGGATTTAATGATACCTCCGGAAGCATTTCTGGGACAACCTTTTCCCGTCTCAATTGAATTCTTTAATATGGGAAAAACCGTATTGTATAATTTAATGATTAAAACTGAGGGAAACTTTACTGCGCAAAATTCTAATTATTATGTGGGCAATTTCGAATCGGGAAACACGGATAGTTATGATGTTGGAATTGTTCCGGAACAGGAAGGTCTAATAAAGGGAAACATAATTTTTTCTTTCGAAAATGCTGTGGGAGAAATTTTTGAGGAGTTTAAAGAATTTGAGGTTAATGTGATACAGATGCCGATGGAACCCATGCCCGGGCCGGGTTTTGAAAATGATATGAGTGACGGTGATAATGGCAAAATTTCAAAATATATAAGAAATCCTTATATAATAGGGGCTTTTATAGTATTAGTTGTAGGAGTTTTTATTAAAGTGAAAAAAGACCGAAAAAAGAAAAAAGAGATGTGGTTGGATGAATAGTACTGATATTATAAGCATGGGTATTAGAAATATGTGGAGACGTAAAACAAGAACAATATTAACTGTTTTAGGAGTCATCATTGGTACCTCTTCAATCGTTATAATGCTTTCTCTTGGTATAGGGATGAATGAAAATTTTAAAAAAGAAATAGAAAGAATGGGCAGCCTAAATATAATAAACATTGACGCCAACTATATGCCGCCTGACATTGGTATTGGAGCCGGAGGAGCAAATAAAGAAATCAGCCTTGATGATAAAGCTTTGGCAATGATTAATAATATTGAAGGTGTAGATGCCGTTACACCGATAATGTATAGTTACTGGAAGTTTGGACTGGGAAAACTTGTAGGAAGCTTCAGTGTAATGGGAATTGATTCTACGGTGATGGAAAAGTTTGATTTTAAAATTGAAGAAGGCAGGCTTTTAAATGAAAACGATAAGATGGCTTTAGTATTCGGCTGTTATTTGCCGGATTGGTTCTACAATCCAAAAGCAACTTATTATTATAGCGGTTCTATAGAAAAACCAAATTTAATCAGTGATAAGCTAATAATGACTATGAATATGGAATATGGGGAAAAAAGAATTAGCAGCCAAAGAAGCGGTAATAATAAACCCATGCCTGAATATAAGGTTAAAGGAGTGGGACTACTAAAGCAAAGCAATAATGAAAAAGACTATAATGCTTATATGGATATCCATCAATTAGAAAAACTAGTAGAAGAAAGTAATAAGGCACAAGGCAGGCAACAAATAGGTTACAATTTTTATTCTCAGACTTCCAAGGATGGTTATCAAAATGCGATGGTAAAAGTGAAAAATATAAAAAATGTTAAAAAAATTCAAGAACAAATAAAAGAGATGGGTTTTGGGACATATAGCCTTACAGATATACTTGAATCCATGCAAAAGGCATCTGCCGGCATACAAGCAGTTTTAGGAGGAATCGGTGCCGTTTCTCTTTTAGTAGCAGCTATTGGTATAGCAAACACTATGATAATGTCAATCTATGAACGTACAAGGGAAATAGGAGTTATGAAAGTCCTAGGTGCAGAAATATCAGATATCAAAAGGCTTTTCTTGTTTGAAGCAGGGCTTATAGGTTTTGCAGGTGGTGTTACAGGTATAGCATTTAGTTTGCTTATATCTTTTTTACTAAACAACGCGGGGTTATCTTTGTTTATGAATTTTTTTGGTTATATGGAGCCGGGCAGCAGAATCTCAATTATTCCCTTATGGTTAATACTGTCATCCATAGTTTTTGCAACGATAATCGGACTTATTTCGGGTTACTATCCTGCTCGCAGGGCTATGAAATTAAGTGCTTTGGAAGCTATCAGGACGGAATGATGTGTTTATGATGTTTATTACCTTGACATAAGATATACCTTATTGTTATAAATAGTATAGAGTATAAAAATTGCATTGCAATTTAATAATAAACAGGAGGTTTTTATATGAGCACTAAAGTAGCAATCAATGGATTTGGCAGAATTGGCAGACAAATAACAAGAATGGCCGCATACGACTGGAAGGATGGAAATATAGAATTGGTGGCAATAAATGCAAGGGCAAATACAAATACCTTGGCACACTTATTCAAATATGACTCGGCATACGGTATATTTGACGGTACAGTGGAAACTAAAGAAGATGCTTTAATAATCAATGGTAAAGAAATAAAAGTTTCTGCAATATCCGAGGCGGTAAATCTTCCATGGAAGGAACTGGGGATAGATATAGTGATAGAATCTACAGGAGTATATACGCAAAGAGAAAAAGCTATGGAACATATTAAAGCCGGCGCTAAAAAGGTAGTTATTACGGCGCCCGGAAAAGATGAAGATGTCACTGTTGTGCTTGGTGTTAACGAAAATGAGTATAACCCTAAAGAGCATAATATTATATCAAATGCTTCTTGTACTACAAATTGTTTAGCACCTGTTGCTAAGGTCTTACATGAAAAGTTTGGTATAATAAATGGGTTTATGACTACTATACACTCATATACTAATGACCAAAAAATTCTTGACAAGACACATAAGGATCTCAGAAGGGCAAGATCGGCAGCCGAATCAATAATACCTACTACAACGGGGGCAGCAAAAGCTGTTGGAAAAGTATTGCCTGATTTGAATGGTAAACTCAATGGATTGTCTCTCAGAGTTCCCACACCGACAGTGTCCATAACTGACCTTGTATGCAATTTTGAAAAAGCAGTTTCTGTTGATTCAATCAATAATGCTTTAAGGGAAGCATCAGAGAATGAGCTTAAAGGCATTTTAGGTTATTCGGATGAACCGTTGGTATCCATGGACTACAAAGGTGATAATCGTTCTTCTATAGTGGATGCATTGTCAACTATGGTAATGGGTGATAAGATGGGCAAAGTCATGGCATGGTATGATAATGAATGGGGATATTCCCGTAGAACAGTTGATCTAGTTGAATATATAGCTAAAAAGTTATAAAATATGCAAACGGTAAACACTAATTAAAGCAATATATAAAGATTTAAAGGCTTTGCATAGGAATTTGAAAAATACCATGCAAAGCCTTTAGGATGGGAAAGTGTTTAAAAATATTTGATGCTTAAAATATATGGGGATTCTAGGAATTCCTCGGTTGGGAAGTGATTTTGTGGGGGATAAAAAAGATTGGGTGCAGATATTAAAAAAACTACCTTCATTATTTTTTGGATTATTCTTATATTCCGTAGGTATGGGAGTAGTTTTATATGCTAATCTGGGAACCAGTCCTTGGGAAACATTCAGTTTAGGTATAATAAATTATATACCTTTGACTTTCGGTGAGGCATCTCAAGTTATTGGGTTATTTGTTCTAATTGCATCACTTTTTATAGGCGTTATCCCAGGTTTAGGCAGTATTATCAATATGTACTTTATCGGTTTTTTCTTTGATATGGTTGACAATATGGGGTTATTCAGAACGCCGTCAAGTCTTGTAGGAAAGTTATTGTCTTTGTTGGTAGGAATTTTTATCCTCGGATGGGGTACTTATTTTTATCTAAGAGTTGAGCTGGGAGCAGGGCCAAGGGATGGACTAATGGAAGGTTTGGTTAAAAAGTTTAAAAAACCCGTTTGGCTTATCAGAGGTGTCATTGAAATCACTGTGTTAACAATTGGTTATTTTCTTGGGGCCCCCGTTGGAATAGGCACTTTGATAACAGCATTTACTGTTGGTTTTTCAGTACAATTGGCTTTTAAAATAGGGAAATATGATTCTCGAACCGTGGAACATGAAAATGTAGTATTAATGTTTAGAAGATTAAGAAATAAGAAAGAAGAAGTTGTTTAAAAAGTATTTAAAAGGTATTGAATACTTATAATGAAGGGAGGCATTCAGATGGCAGAATTGCTAGATGGAAGAAAATTGGCAAGAACTCTTCTTGAAGAAATTAAAAATAGCTCTAATATATTGAAATCTAAGGGTGTAAATCCTACGATTGCTATAATGAGAGTTGGAAACAAAAAGGATGACATTGCATATGAAAGAGGAATATTGAGGAACTGTGAAAAAGTAGGCATAAGAAGCAAGGTAGTTGAATTGCCTGAAAGTATTGATACTGAAAAGTTTATTAAGGAATTGGACTTATTGAATAATGATTCGGAAACACATGGGATTCTGATTTTCAGACCATTGCCTAAGCATTTAGATGAAAATAAGATTAAACATTTAATAAGTCCGGTAAAAGATGTTGACGGTATGAACCCTTTAAACTTAGCAAAAGTATTTGAGGGTGAATACTCAGGATTTTCACCATGCACTCCTGCAGCTGTTATGGAAATAATAAAGCGTTATGAAATTGATTTAGTAGGAAAGAAAACAGTTGTTATTGGAAGAAGTATGGTAGTGGGAAAACCTTTGAGCATGATGCTTTTGAAAGAGAATGCAACAATTACTATATGCCATTCAAAGACGGCAGAACTTCAAAGGTTATCCTCAGAAGCGGATGTGCTGATTGCAGCGATAGGAAAAACAAGATTTGTTACGGAAAAATATATAAAGCCCGGTGCCATAGTGATAGATGTTGGCATTAATGTAGATGAGACAGGTAATTTATGCGGAGATGTAGATTTTGATGCTGTATCAAATAAAGCATCATTAATAACACCCGTTCCGGGAGGAGTGGGCTCTATCACAACTGCAGTTCTTCTTAGGCATGTCCTCATTGCGGCTGAACTCAAATAGAAACAAAACAACGTAAAAAAATTTAATATACTTGACTTAAAGAATTAGACTGTGCAGGTGTTGTTTTATGGGAAAGAGGACTATTATTCACGTTGATATGGATGCTTTTTTTGCGTCAGTGGAACAAACGGATAACCCTAAACTTAAAGGAAAGCCTGTTATTGTAGGCGGAGAAGGGGCGAGGTCCGTTGTAAGTACTTGTTCATATGAAGCAAGGAAATACGGTGTACATTCTGCTATGCCAAGTTTTATTGCAAAGCAGCTTTGTCCTACAGGAATTTTTCTACCTGTTAGACATGCAAGATACAGTCAAGTTTCCAATCAAATATTTGAAATTCTAAAATCAATAACCGAAACAGTCGAACCGGTATCAATAGACGAAGCTTATCTTGATGTAAGCAGCACAGAAATAGATCCTATAATTATAGTAAATCAAATAAAAAAGAAGGTTAGAGAAAAATTTGGTCTTACATTGTCAGCCGGCATATCATATAATAAATTTCTTGCAAAAATAGCTTCTGATTGGAACAAACCGGATGGACTAATGGTTATAACAGAAAAAATGATTCCGGATATATTGGAACCTTTGCCTGTAAGTAAAGTATATGGTATAGGTGAGAAGTCTATTAAAAAGCTAAATGCAATTGGTGTATATACCATAAGGCAACTTTTGAGGCTCACGGAAGATGAAATGATATATTATTTTGGTAAGATGGGTATTGAAATATATAATAGAATAAGAGGTATAGATAGCAGGCTTGTCTTGATACAACGAGAAATAAAATCTATTGGCCGTGAAACTACTTTCGAACAAGATACAAGAAAGAAAGCTTTTTTAAAGAAAATTCTTACGGAATTTGCTTTGGATATTCAAAATAGTTTAAAGAAAGAATCATTGTATGCAAAAACTGTTACAATAAAAATAAAGACTGATGATTTTAAAAGTTATACCAGAAGCAGAACATTAAAAGAATATATAAGGAATGCTGATGAAATAATAAAAGTTGCATTTGAAATATTAAACGGTTATGCTATCAAAAAAAACATAAGACTAATAGGCTTGTCTGTATCTAATACAGGAAATATAAGATATGAACAGCTATCATTTTTCGACGATGATTTTGGATTAAAAGTTATGACATAAGGTAGGCTAGGTGTAATGTTTAATAAAACCTAAGCTAAAGTTTATTTAAAAAGGAGGTAAATATGAATAAAGTACTTATATATCATAAAATTGATAAAGAATATCAAGATTATTTGAATGGTAAATATAAGGACAGCAATTTTATAATATGCACTGCCAAGGAAGAGATGGAAAAGCATATTGAGGATGCGGAAATTTTAGTAACATTTAAATTTGACAAAGAAATGCTTGAAAAGGCGAAAAAATTAAGATGGATCCAAGCATTAAGTGCAGGAGTGGAAAAATATCCGCTTGAAGAGATTAAGAAAAGAGGCATAATTCTTACCAATGGCAGAGGAATTCATAAAGTACATATGGCTGAATATGCTATTTGTATAATGATAATGCTTTCCAGAAATATGCACATTATATTTCAAAACAAGTATAAAAGCAAATGGGATAAAAAAGTAAAACAAGGGGAAATAAATGGAGCAACTCTAGGAATACTAGGTTTGGGAAGCATCGGAGCGGAAATTGCGAAAAAGGCATATTATATGGGTATGAACGTAATTGGTGTAAAAAGGAACTTGACTGAAATTGAATATGTAGATAAAATTTATTTGCCGGAAGATATATGTCAAGTATTTAAAGAAAGCGATTATATCATAAATTTACTTCCAAGCCTTGGAAAAACGTATAAAGTCATCGATAAAAAATATTTTGATATGATGAAAAAAGGTGCCTGTTTTATCAATATGGGCAGAGGAAGCACAGTAAATGAAGAGGATATGATACAAGCTTTAAAAGATGAGAGGATAAAAGCTGTAGCCTCGGATGTCTTTTTTACGGAACCGTTGCCCGAAGACAGCCCTTTATGGGAACTGGAGAATGTTATAATAACACCTCATATATGTGGCGAGTCGGACAAATACTTTGAAAAGGCTTTACCGATTATAGAAAACAATATAAGAGCATATAAAGGCGAAGGAAGTTTTCAAAATCTAATTGACTTTGAAAAAGGATATTAAGTAAATAATTACTTTGTTCTATTTTATTGATTTTTAACAGTTTTGAAGCTATACTATATATAGAAGAAGATGAATAGAGCCTGAAATGTTTGTCAGCTCAATAACCTTAACCTACAGATAGTATACGGGAGTTTATGTATGCATTTGGAAATCGTGCCTTAATTGGAAGATTGAATCATGTATCGTGGCACCCACCTGCGTGAGTGCAGGTGTAAGGTTATAGCGGACGGCATTTTGGGTTATGTACCAGCAGGCTTTTGCCTGCTGTCTTTATTTTACTATGGAATATAAATCATAACCCTTGGTAATGCATTTTTATAGATTAACAAAAAAGTTTTAACTGTTTTTAATAATGAAATGTAACGTGGCAATATTTTAAAGGACATAAGTATTGCTTGCATCTTTAACTGCCGATAATCCTAAAACCTTCAGGTAAAGGGTCTTTTGGATCAAGAACTAACTGGTTAAACCCAACAATTTGAGCGGTTCCGGAAACCTCGGTTATTATAGCTTTAAAATTCCCTTCTTTTGTATCTTTTATAATTCTTCCCTCAAAAGGTGTGTCAATAATACTATAATTTACTAATACATCCTCTTTTCCCATTTCTCCTTTATGATAATGCAGGGCTAATCTGCCGCCTGTTCCCGTACCGGTAGGTGAACGATCTACTTGTCCGTCTGCAAATATACAAATATTTTTCGTTGTCAGTTTATTGTCTCTTCTTTCTGGCTCATCAAAAAGTATTGTGCCGTACAACCAATTGACTCCTGAAGTGGGATGATTAAATTCCATCATTTGTGCAACTTTGTTCTTTATTTCCATGCCAACCTTAACTAACTTTTCAGTATTTTTAGGGCATATAGTTAAACTCACTTTATTTGCATCAATATAAGCATAAAAAGCACCGCAATATGCAATGTCTACAAAAATTTCGCCGATTTCATCTATATTCACTTTAATATTTTCTTTATATACAAAACATGGTACGTTTTGAAAACTAACCTTTTCTACTTCTCCATCCTTCACCTTTGCACAAGCAGTTACCCTGCCGGCAGGGGTATCTATTTTTACAATATTCTCACCTTCATTAGCAATCATCATACCTGTTTCTAAAACAATTTTTGTTACACCTATGATGCCATGTCCACACATAGAACTTAAACCATCGTTATGAGTAAATAGCACACCAAAATCACCATCTTCAGTTACGGCCGGCACTATAATACAGCCATACATGCCGCTATGACCTCGCGGTTCAAGCATCATCAATTTTCTTAGATTATCGTAGTTTTTAAGCATATAGTCTCTTTTTTCTAAAATTGTGTTTCCATGAATAGGGGGAAGGCCGGAAGTAACAATTCTTAGAGGTTCACCGGCTGTATGTACATCAATACAGTTTATATAGTGTTTAAACTTCATCATTTTTATATCACTCCTAATAATTATTTAAAATAATAATTCTGTCCTACTTTATTTTTTAAAGCTTTTTCATAAATCATAGTTCCTGTAACGATATCTTGCACAGCAAGTCCAACAGTTTTAAAAAGTGTTATTTCTTTATCGGATTTTCTACTCTTTACGTCACCATTAATAACTTCACCTAAATCACCCATAAAATTATTTTTGTCTATTTTATTTTTTTTCAAAGGAGTAATAAAATCTCCGGATTCTGCTAAAACTGCTTCCTGTGAGTCAAAATAAATTTTATTTGCACGTCGAATTATATCTTCATCCAGCTCTTGCATATCAGGCATAAAAGAACCTACACCGTTTATGTGGGCTCCTAATTTTACTAAACTGCCATGGAAAACCGGTTGCTTTGATGTAGTAACAGCTGTTATAATATCAGCATCTTTTATAGCGTCATCAGAGGATTTAGCCACTAAAAATGAAGTATCAAAATCGCTTAACTCAGTTTGTGCTTTTTTAACAAAGGATCTTGTTCGTTCAAAATTTCTGCTAAAAATGCGCACCTCTTCTAATTGCCTCACAGTTAACATTGCTTCCAGCTGGCAGATTGCTTGGCCGCCGGTGCCTATAAGGGCTCCTATTTTTGCATCTTTGCAGGCTAGTATGTCCGTGGCGGCTCCCGATGCGGCACCGGTACGAAGTTGTGTAAGATATGTACCATCTAAAATGCAACAAACCTCTCCCGTAGTTTCGTCTATTAATATCATAGTAGCAGGAACTGATGGCTTGCCTTTACTGGGGTTGTCAGGAAAGACGGATACAATCTTTATCCCTGCAATGTCAAAATCCTCCACATAACCGGGCATAAACAAAGTTGTTCCATTATACTTCATAATTTCCAAATTCGTCCTCAATGGGATAATGCTCTTACCGGAAGAAAATGTTTGAAAAGCAAATTTACATGCTTCAATTGCCTCTTTCATAGAAAAAATTTCTTTAATTTCTTCCTTGCCTAGCAATAGCATATTTACACCTCCTCTTTTATATAGTAATTTTTTAAAATGTTATATTAAACATAACCTTTACACAATCACATTGTCAATGTTTAACATGGAATTTTATTATCCTATTTGATTAATACCATCTAGGTCACAAATTAAAATTATAGTTATGATGTGTGAACTGTGAATTATAAGGACTATTGAAGGTTTATAGGTTATATCCAATCATTGACGCAATTATATAAAAACCTTATAATAAATAAAAAGAATAATTATTGGTGCCTAGTTTTTTAGGTTAAAAGGGAAAACAGTTTAAAGCTGTTGCAGCCCCCTCTACTGTGAATGGGGATGAAATCCGATTTGCCATTGGTTGCATCAACCCACACTTAGGTGTGGTTTTTTAAGTTACTTGCAATTTTAAAGGAGTGACGATTAATATGTTTTTATTCGAAAAAATATTAAAAGAAATAAAACCTGCTTTTGAAAATAGCAAAATTAAAGCAGAGGAAAGATTGGATAGCCTTGTAAAACCCTTAGGCAGTCTAGGTAAGCTTGAAGATGCGGCTATTAAACTAGCCGGTATTACAGGTTCATTAAACAATAAGTTGGATAAAAAATGTATAATAGTAATGTCTTCGGATAATGGTATTGTAGAAGAAGGTGTAAGCAATAGTCCGCAAAGTGTGACAGCTGTTCAAACTATAAATTTCCTTAAAGGCGTAGCAGGTGTAAGTGTATTAGCAAAACATGCCGGGGCAGATCTGAGAGTTATTGATATGGGTGTAAATGCGGATATTGAATACCCCGGTTTAATAAACAAGAAAATTAGAAAAGGTACCCGCAATATGGTAAAGGGTTCGGCAATGAGTTATGATGAAGCCATAAAATCTGTAGAAACCGGTATAGAGATTGTTAGTAATCTTGCAAGCGAAGGTTATAATGTATTGGGAACGGGAGAGATGGGTATTGGTAATACCAGTACCAGCAGTGCTGTTTTGATGACATTAACAGGATGTAATGCTGAAATTGCCGTTGGTAAAGGCTCAGGACTTACGGAAGAGGGTTTTGAAAATAAAAAAAGAATTATATATAAGGCACTAAAAATAAATAACCCGAACAAAGAAAACCCTATAGATGTACTATCAAAAGTTGGCGGTTTTGATATCGGCGGGATGGTAGGTTGCTTTATTGGAGCGGCATATCACAGAATACCTATTCTAATCGATGGGTTTATTTCTGCTGTTGCGGCTTTACTCGCTTATAAACTAAACCCCCTTATAATTGATTTTATGTTTTTATCACATTATTCTATCGAACCCGGGTTTGATGTAGTAATGGATACTTTAAAGTTGTCTCCTTTTTTAGATTTACATATGAGGTTGGGTGAAGGTACGGGAGCGGCACTCGCATTTAATATACTGGAAGCCGCCAATGCAATTATCAGTGAAATGGCAACTTTTGATGAGGTAGCGATAAATGATGATTTTCTAATTGATATTAGGTAGGTGTATTATGGGTAAATGTATTTTAATAACGGGCGGTGCAAGGAGCGGCAAAAGTTCTTTTTCTGAAGAATTGGCAAAAACCTATGGCGATAAAGTATTATACATAGCAACAGCAGTACCTTTTGACGAGGAGATGAAAGAAAGAATTAAAAGACATAAGGAAAGAAGACCAAAAAGCTGGACAACCATCGAAGACTATAAAAATATATCCGGAATAATTAATAACGGCAAAGATAAATATCAATGTATTTTACTGGATTGCATAACTGTGATGTTAACAAACTTACTATTGGAGTACTTTGATTACAATACTGATTCTTTGACAATTAAAGATTATGATGAAGTCGAGAAATACTTAATAGGTAAGATTCATAAGATGACGGATTCTATAGAAAACACAAACATTGATACAATAATAGTGACAAATGAGGTAGGTTGGGGTATTGTTCCCGAAAACTTGATATCAAGGGCTTATAGAGATATATGCGGAAGAGTTAATCAAATTCTAGGCAGGAAGGCGAATGAGGTATATCTTGTTGTAAGTGGTGTGCCTGTGAAGGTAAAGGGATAAATTAATGAAATATTTTATTTTGATGATTCAATTTTTTACTACCATACCGATAAAAACGAGTGTATCAGTTGGAGAGGAAGATTTTTCGAAGGGGTTACCGTTTTTTCCCTTGGTAGGCTTGCTTATCGGGTTATTTAATTATACTGTATTCTATGCTTTTTCTTTTTTTAATAAAGAATTGTTATCTGTAATATCTTGGATATTGGCTAATATTATTATAACCGGCGGATTGCATTTAGATGGATTAGCCGATACTTGTGATGGGCTTTTATCCTCACGGGACAGGGAGAAAATGTTACAAATTATGAAAGACAGCAGAATCGGTACCAATGGTGTTTTGGCAATTATTATGGACTTGCTGATCAAACTCAGTCTAATGTTTTCATTACCCATAAATCTAAGACCATTAGCAATCATTTCAAGTGTTGTGCTCGGTAAAACTATTATGCTTGTTTTAATATATACAACTTCTTATGGAAGAAAAGACGGTATAGGCGGTTTGTTCTATAAAGGTATATCAAAAACTAATGTTGCTATCGGTTCCATGATTGGAATGATAATCATACTAGCTATACACTCATTGAGAATTATACCTATACTCATATTATGCATCGTTTCCATGGTTTTTTATAGAAAATTTGTGATAAATAAAATAGGCGGGATAACAGGTGATACTTTAGGGGCTGCAAACGAATTAACAGAAATACTATTTTTATTCTATATTATTGTTTTTGAAAGGATGGGGTTGCTATGACTTTGCTTTATTTAATAAGACATGGAGAAACACTGCTAAATAACACAGGCGTACTTCAAGGGATTACGGATTACCCTTTAAATGAGGCAGGTATTAAACAATCTAAGAATTTAGTATTAAAAATGAAAGATATTAATTTAGATCACATACTTTCAAGCACATTGAAAAGATCCTATATGACTGCAGCGTATTTAGCCGATTCTAAAAATCTGGAGATAGAAAAATTAAAAAGTTTAGGTGAAATAGATTTTGGGGCTTGGGAAAACATGCACTATAAAGAAATAGAAAGATTATATCCAAGGAAGTGGAGGAGTTGGTGTGTTGATAGTTTAAATTCATCTCCTTTATATGGCGAGAGCTTTGATGATTTTTTTGATAGAGTAACTGATGCACTGATTAGCATATTGGATTTATATAAAGAAAAAACCGTTGCTATTGTAAGTCATGACGGTGTTATGAGAATTATGGCATCTTTTTTACTAAAGATGGATAAACAGGGATTTTGGAATTTTTATTTTGAACATGGTAAATATAGTTTATTTGAAGTAATAGATGATATTTGCATGATAAGAAGGATTAACGTATAAACCTTTATCATTATTTGTTTGAAACCTAGCAAATATAATAAGCTGTTTATCGGGAATAGTTAAGGCATGAATTGTAACTATTTAACTTTTATAATCAATAAAGGGATTTTTAAAAAGATATCTCAAACGTTTATTGTGCTATAATAAAAACGGAGGGTTGAAGTATTATTTTTAGGGAGGTAAATATTTTGACTAAAACTCATTGTTTTATGGACTTAAATAGCATTATGTGTAAAAAGCTTCACTACAACTTAAGTCCTGAGCAGTTGGAAGACATTTCTGTTAAAAAGGAAGGAGGTGTAATTGCATCAAATGGTGCGCTGTCCATATATACAGGAAAATATACAGGAAGGTCACCAAAGGATAGATTTGTTGTGGATGAAGAATCCGTACATAAACATGTAAATTGGAATAAAAACAATGTAGCAATAAGCATTGATTATTATGAAAGACTTTATAATAAAGTTGTAGATTATATAAAAGATAAAGAATTATATGTTTTTGATGGTTATGTAGGAACGGATACTGATTACCGTTTGCCTATTAGAGTGGTTAACGAATTAGCTTCTCAAAATATGTTTTCTTATCAAATGCTTATTAAAAGAGATGAAAATGAACCCGATAACTTTGAACCAGGTTTTACAGTTGTAGCTATGCCAAATTTAAAAGCAGTACCGGAGGAAGACGGTACAAACTCAGAAGCATTTATCGTAATAAACTTTGATAAAAAGATTGTACTTATAGGTACTTCCATGTATTGTGGTGAAATTAAAAAAGCTATATTTACGGTTATGAACTATTTACTGCCATTCAAAGATGTTTTACCTATGCATTGTTCCGCTAATATGGGGACAGATGGTGATGTTGCATTGTTCTTTGGATTATCCGGAACAGGGAAAACAACTCTTTCTGCGGATGTTAATAGAAGACTTATAGGTGATGATGAGCATGGTTGGACAGAGAGAGGGGTATTTAACTTTGAAGGGGGATGCTATGCGAAGTGTATTAATCTATCGAAGGAACATGAGCCACAAATATGGAATGCGATTAGAAAAGGTGCACTTTTAGAGAATGTAGTTTTGGATGAGATTACAAAAGTACCTGATTATGATGATAATAAATACACTGAAAATACAAGGGCTGCATTTCCCGTTGAATATATAGATGATGCTATACCTGACGGTTTAGGCGGAATACCGAAAACTATTATCTTTTTAACTGCGGATGCTACAGGAGTATTACCTCCTATTTCAAAGCTTTCAAAGCCTCAGGCAATGTATCATTTTATGTCCGGATACACAAGCAAGTTAGCCGGTACGGAAAGAGGAATAGTAGAACCCTTGGCTACTTTTTCCACATGTTTTGGTGCCCCTTTTATGCTTTTGAAACCGGAAGTATATGCTAAGCTATTGGGTGACAAGATGGACAAATATAAATCTAAAGTATTTTTAGTCAATACAGGATGGACCGGTGGTCCTTACGGTGTAGGAAGCAGAATTAAGTTAAAATATACAAGAGCAATGATAAGAGCTGCTATGAATGGAAAATTAGAAAATGTAAAATATACAGAGGATCCCATTTTTAAACTTGCTATTCCTACTGAATGTCCTAATGTACCGAGTTCGGTATTGAATCCTTCGAATACTTGGAATGACAAAGATGAATACTTTAAAAAAGCTAATAAGCTGGCAAAGGATTTTAAAGAAAACTTTAAGCAATTTGATAACGTTTCCGAGGATATATTAAAAGCTAGTCCTGAAGAAATCACTAAAAACTGATAAGAGTCGGATATTTAAAAATCTGTTTTTTATATAAAGATATATATAAGCTGCTTATATATATCTTTATTGTTTTTCAAATATTTGAACACAATATGCTGAAGTTCAGTTCCAAAAAGACTTTATATTTAATACATTTATAAATTGTTTTAAATGAAGAGTTTTTGATATAAACAGCAGTATAAAATATATAATTATACCTACTGAGAAAGAAGATATAATATTGTATTTGGTGATATAATATGCAGATAGATAATTATTTATTGATTTAATACTAACAAACATAAATATTGCGCAAAGCGCAGGCTTTACTATTATTCTGGTAAGATTGAATGTGATTACTGTTCTTTTTCTTATTATATACATCCCCCTAAAAACAACATAAGTTGAACTAAGAGCAAATCCTATTATATAAGCATAAATATTGAGCTTAGGGATAGGCATTAAAAAAAATATACTTCCTGATACAATTAAAATATTTGACAAAGAACATTCCATAACTTTTTTTTGTAATCCAAGCCCGTTTAAAATTGCTATTATAATGAATAGCCAATATTCAAAAATACAGGGAAAAGTTGACCAAAAAAGCAAAGTACCTGTCTCGGGCCTATTATAAAAGATTTTACATAATTCTGCCGGGAAAGAGATAAATATTATCGCTGATGCAAAGCCTATGATGGATGCTATAGTCATAGAATCATTACACTTCTTATTTAAAGCAATTATATTATTAGATGCTTTAGAATACGCAATTGATGGAATTAATGTAGTAGATAAAGAGGCAATTATTATTAAAGGGAAATATAAAAGGGGGATGACCATTCCTGTTAATTCTCCATACAAAGAAAGCGCATTTTGTTTAGAAAAGCCTGCTTCTACAAGTTTTGACGGTATAAGCATAGCGTCTATCATATCTAGAATATTTTCAATAGCGCCGCTAACAGATAATGGTAGAAGGGGAACAAGTATGCTTTTAATTATAGAAAAATCTTTTTGGGCCCTTGCTTGAGGAGATACAAATACTTTTTTATTACTGTAAATGAAGAATAATAAAATTAGACTTAGGATTTCACCGCATACCATTGCTAACATAGCACCTGCACAGATTAAAATAATCCCGTAACTAACAAAATATTTGGTTACTAATATCAATATAACCAATCTAATCAATTTTTCAACAATATCTATGGATGCAGGTATATTGACTTTTTCCATTCCATAAAAATAACCTTTTAATACTGCAGATAATGCAATAAAAACTATAGCGGGTGAAAAAATCAAAATTGGATATGCAGTTCTAATATCTTTTAATATATAAGTTGCAAGAAAATTTGAATTATAGGATATAAATAATGCAAGCAATATGCTCCAAGCACCGGATAATATTAAACCGATTTTTATAATACGATAAATATTAGAATAGTTTTTTTTAACTCTATTTTCTGCGACTAATTTAGAAATAGTTGTAACAAGGCCGCTTGAAACAAAAGTTATAAAAAGATAATATAACGGAAGAACAAGCTGATATATTCCTATACCTTCCGCTCCAATTGTTTTTGTTAAAAAAATCCTATAAATTAATGCGATAATACCTGTTATAATATTCGTTAATGAGAGTATGAAAGCACCTTGCAAATATGTATTTTTTTTCATTCATGGAAAACCTCCGGATATCTTATAATATATAATATTTAAAGGTTTCAAGAATTATTAAAAAAGAAGTATAATATCGCTTTGTAAATGGCATACTTTTTATTGAATCAAAGCTAAAATTAGTGTTGACATAGTAAATTGCGTATGATATCTTATTCAGAGAACCTTTAATATAGTCCTGCGAGGCTTAAAAGGGGATTAATAAAATAGTTTTTATTGTACCTTTTAGCTTTCGTGCTGAAAGGTTTTTTGAACCTTTAATCTAGTCCGGGAGACTAAAAAGGAGGAGATGTAGTATGGGAATAGAAGGTAAACACTTAATTGATCCAAATGATTTTACCTTGGAAGAACTGGACGAAGTGTTTAATCTATCTGAAAAAATAATCAAAGATGAAGGGGCTTATAGCTCAATTTGTAACGGAAAAATATTAGGGGCTCTATTTTATGAGCCAAGTACAAGGACCCGCTTAAGTTTTGAATCAGCGATGCTTAGAATGGGCGGTAGAGTACTTGGCTTTTCTGATGCTACTCATAGTTCTGTTGCTAAAGGTGAAAGTGTTGCCGATACAATAAGGGTGTTATCGTCGTATGTGGATATCTTAGTTATGCGTCACCCAAAAGAGGGGGCACCGAGGCTTGCTTCTCAATATGCTAATGTGCCGATAATAAATGGCGGTGACGGGGGACATCAACATCCTACACAAACACTGGCGGATTTGCTTACTATTAAAGTCTTAAAAGGCGGTATAGAGGGTAATAAGATTGCATTTTGCGGAGACTTGAAATTTGGAAGAACCGTGCATTCTCTTATAAAAACACTATCAAGATATTCAGGTAATAAATTTATACTAGTATCACCGAACGAATTACGATTGCCGAAATATCTTAGAAACATGCTCATATGCAACGGAAATATTGATATTTATGAAACTGAGGATTTGAAATCCGTTATAGATGAAATTGATATCTTGTATATGACAAGGATTCAAAAAGAAAGGTTTTTCAATGAAGCTGATTATGTAAGACTGAAAGATAGTTATATATTGACTAGGAAAAAGCTTGATAATGCGAAATCGGATATGATAGTTATGCATCCTTTGCCAAGAGTGAACGAGATAAGCTACGATTTGGACGAAGATGAAAGAGCAGTATATTTCACACAGGCAAAATTCGGTATATATACGAGAATGGCTTTGATGTCTTTATTGTTAGGGGTGATATAATGCTTAAGGTAGATAGTATTCATTCTGGGATAGTAATTGATCACATTACCCCGGGGAAAGGGAAAAAAATATTTGATAAGCTTAATTTAGGAGAAGTAAATTATCCGGTAGTACTTTTAAGGAATGTAAGCAGCAGTAAGCTAGGTAAAAAAGATATAATAAAAATTGAAAATAAAATTGACGTAGATATGACAATGCTGGGACTTATTGATCCAAATATTACTATTAATATTGTAGAAGATGATGAAATAGTGAAAAAAATGAAAGTAGAAATTCCAAATGTAGTTCAAGGACTTTTTAAGTGCAAGAACCCACGTTGCATAAGTAACTCCGAAGAAAATGTAAAACCATTATTCAGACTTGTGAAATCAAATGGAACCATTGAGTATTGTTGTGAATACTGTGAGGAATGGACTACTTATTCATTATAAAGCTTTAGTTACAGTGTGAGTTTTGGCGCAATCCGTAACTTATCCCGAGCTATAGCGAAGAATCTTATGCTTCAATGGAAAACTGCAGTACCGGGTAATCACAGGTTGCTTCTATGGCAATCGTAGCAAATATAATAAGCTGCTTATCAGAAATAGCTAAGGTATGAACAGTAACGAGTTTTAGTCATAAAGATAATATTTTTTAGAATAATTATGCAAAATTCTATGTTTATGTTATAATAAAATAAAAAGGGGTGGTTACATGGATTCATTAGGTTACAAAATTGGAATGTCTAAAGCAATTCAGAAAGTTGTAACAGAAGAAGATACTGCCCATCATTATGGAAGCGGGGCTCTTAAAGATTTGTTGGCTACACCGACTTTAACCGCTTTTATGATTGAAGCTTCAGTTTCTCTTATTGACCCTTTACTGCCCGACGGACATATAACAATAGGCAAAACTTTAAGTATTGAACATTTATTACCTACGGTAAAAGGAATGACAGTTACTATAGAAAGTAAAATATCAGGTATAGACAGAAATAAAATTAACTTTGATATAATAGCTTATGATGA
>CAYXUX010000004.1:37570-44703 GCA_964468275.1 uncultured Clostridiaceae bacterium | reverse complement strand
CTTCTTAAATATATTTTCATTAATATTATTAGTTTTAAAATGAAAATTTAAATAGGAATATTGTAGCAATGGTCAATTATATAACTTGTTTACATATAATTAAGTAGAAAGTAATTTAAAGGAGGTTCTTTCATGATTAGCGAGGCTATAATTATTCCTGTAATAATCGCTCTTGTCGAATTGTTCAAAGGTTTAGGTTTGCCAAAAAAATTTGCTGCATTGATTTCCGTAATCTTTGGCGCAATTATTGGAATCTTTTATATAGAAAATAATGATATCAAAACAAGAATTTTTTTAGGTATTGTATATGGTTTATCGGCTTCAGGACTATATTCTACAACAAAAAATTCTATCGAAGGTTTCATTGATATAAAAAACAAAAAATAGATAAAAAATAAATAAGTATAAAGTGGAATAATAAATAAACCATAAATTCAAATACTAAATTAAATGAAGTATGATTTTGGAGGCGATTAGAATTGGCTACAAGAGCAACTAGAGAAGACGAAACAAAGAGAACCACAGGTAATGGCTTGTTACGTTTTATTTTTAGATTTATTATTGCAGCTATTGTATTACTTATAACTTCATTTTTAGTAAGAGGTTTTCAAGTAAAAGGTTTTTGGACAGCATTAATAGCAGCCCTATTTATTTCCGGAATAGATTATATCATTGAATTAGTTTTTAATTTTGATGCTTCCCCTTTTGGCAGAGGTTTATCAGGTTTCATAGTCTCTGCAGCCATCATTTATTTTACACAGTTTTTTGTTGCAAATATGACTATAACTGTATGGGGAGCGATAATCGGAGCTTTAATAATAGGTATCGCTGATGCACTGCTGCCTACAAGATTTATGTAAAAATAGAAACTGCCTTCGGGCAGTTTCTATTTTTTAAGTTTATGATATAATTTTTCTAGACTATATTTTGCAAAATCTGCTAGGAGAAATTATATGGATTATAAAATGGAATATGGCACAATTGCTGTCTTTATCGGCATTATACTTGCTTATTTGTTTAAACCAAGTATGTTTATAATTTTATTATGTACTTCTATAATACTTATATCTTTTTATTATGTAAATAAATTTATTAGCCGAAAAACTGCTTTTCTTATTATAGCTTTTTGTTCTATCAGCATGGTTAGATATACCTTAGTCGCAAATTATGAAAGTAAGTTAAAACCTTTTGAAGATAAGTTGATTAACGCCGATTTAATTATTTTAGAAGAAAGTAATAAAAAAGACAGTGTTTCCGATTATATTGCAGAATTCATTGGAGTTTTAGCAGATGATAAATACTATAGTCTAAAAGAAAAAGTCTTATTTAAAGATTATAATAAATCAAACTATAAAGCAGGAGATATCATTAAAACCAAAGGGCATGTTGTTGAAATAGTAGGAAAAAGAAATTTTGGTGATAACGATATATCCCTGTATTTCAATAGTAGGGGTATTTATTTTCAGCTTGCAAGCCAAAATAGCAGCCTAGTCGGCAGAGCTAACAGTTTTAAGGTTTTATTTTTTTATAATGTTAGAAGCAGAATTTCGAATATAATAAATAAATCATTACCAACCGATGAGGCGGCATTTTTAAATGCTGTAATTATTGGAGACAAGCATTACCTAGATTCAGTAGAAAAAGATAATTTTTCTAAAACCGGGCTTTCTCATATACTGTCAATTTCCGGACTTCATGTTGCTTTTATTGTATATCTTTTAAATGCAATTTTAAAAATTTTTAAAATCAAAAATAACTACAGAAATATTTTTTCTTCAATGCTTATTGCATATTATATTGCTATGATAGGAGCGCCTCCGCCTGCTCTAAGGTCCTTTATCATGATGTTGATACTGATATGGGGAAAATATATAAAAAAAGACTATGATATATCTTCGGCAGCCTCTTTAGCTGCTATATTGATGCTCCTACATAATCCTTTATTGGTACATAATCAAGGCTTCATTATATCTTTTGCATGCATATACTCAATTGCATTTTTATTTGAACCTATATATACACACCTCGGTAAAATAATTCATATAACGCCTATCAGAAATGCAATTGCTCTGTCCTTATCAGTACAGATTGGAATAACACCTGTTTTGATCTATTATTTTAATTACATTTCACTGATTAGCATATTAGTAAATATAATTGCTGTTCCATTGGTATTTTTTATTATTGCAACGGGTTTCATCGGGGTAATATTCGGTGCAATTATTCCAATTATCGGAGTTTATATTTTTTCATTGGATTATTACTTTATTTCCTTGTTATCAAAAATAATAAGTATTGCATCAGCATTGCCTTATTCAGGGTTTCATATACCTTCTCTTCATTTCCTAACGTGTTTGCTATATTATTTTGCTGTTGTAATGATTTGTTATAAAGAAAATAATTTTATTCTTAAAGTAAGAAGACAAAAATATACTTTTGTCTCAATTTCATTATCCATATTAATATTTGTCTTTAGCAGTCATTTCTATAGCAATAATATAAGGTTAGCTTTTCTGGATGTAGGACAAGGTGACAGCAGTTTAATCACTACGACCAGAGGCAAACATATTTTAATAGACGGCGGCGGTTCTTCAGGCAAAGGTGATTTTTATTACGATGTCGGGGGCAAAATCACTGTTCCGGCACTTTTAAACTTGGGAGTTTGGAGCATAGACACGATTATTGTATCCCACATTCATGAAGACCATTTAGAGGGCTTACTAAAAATCATTGAAACTTTTAAAACAGGAAAAGTAATTCTCCCTGACACCCCTTACGAGTCTGATATAAGTAGAAGCTTTTTGGATTTATGTAAATCTAAAGGAATTAAAATATTTTATGCAAAAGATGGCGACAAGTTAGTTTTAGATAAAAATACTGAAATAAACTTTATGTTTCCGGAAAAATCATTGATTATAAATTCCAATTCTGATGAAAACAATAACTCTTTAGTTGCGTTATTTTCCTATAAAAATTTTAAGGTATTATATACCGGAGATATTGAAAAGGAAGGTGAAAACAGGTTATTAAGTAAAAATATTAAAGCAGACATAATGAAAGTACCTCATCACGGCAGCAATACATCAACTACAAAAGAATTCGTTGAGACTGTTTCGCCAAAATTCTCTGTCATTTCTGTAGGCAAAAACAATTTTGGACACCCTGGAAAAGAAGTAATAGGCAGACTTGAAGAAAAATCTCATGAAATATTTAGAACAGATAAAAATGGTGCCGTATTATTTAAAACAAATGGTAAAAAGGTTATAATAAAGACAGTGCGTAATTGTTTTTAGATAAAAAGTAGGTGATTGTTATTTATAAAGCATTTTTAAATGACATTAATTCCGGTTCTATAAAAAAATTATATCTATTATACGGTTCTGAGACTTATCTTTTAGATAAAGGGTTGGAAGAAATTAAGGAGAAAGTAGTTGAAGGGTTTGAAGAGATTAATTTTTTACTTTTTGAAGATAAGAATCTTGATGTTATTCAATTAAGAAATGCGTGCGATACATTACCTTTTGGTTCTGATAAAAAACTTATAGTAGTTAAAGATTTTCATGGATTAAAATCTAAATCAAAAAAAAGCAAGGAAGAAAATGAAGAAGACTCTAATGGGGATTTTGAAGTCGATAGACTACAAGACCTAGGTTTCATAGATTCTCTTAATGACGAAATATGTCTTTTATTTATTTCTTATGGAAATATAGATAAAAGAAAAAAACTTTATAAAAATATAAATAAAAACGGCAGTATCTATGAATTTAGAAAAATCAATAAAGCTACTTTAAAACAATGGATTAACAGATTCTTTAAAAGAGAAAAGAAGATAATAAATAATGAAGGAGTAGAATATTTAATTCAAAGTACCGGTTATTTGGATAAAAATAATGATATAAATATGTACCATGTGGAAAATGAAGTAGAAAAGATCTTATCATATATTGGAAAAAAGGAAACTGTTAGTATGAACGATATTAAAGAAATCATAAAAGAACCTTTAGAAAATAATGTTTTTAAAATGATTGATGCATGTTTGGAAAACGATTCTCCAACAGCTTTAAAAGTATATGGAGATTTATTGTTGGATGGCCATTCACCTTTTGCTGTTATAGGCACAATTTCCTGGGGAATAAAAAGCATTATAAAAATAAAAGAATTAAAAAGTGAGGGATTGAGTGTTTCAACGATATCTAGGGAGTTAAAAATGAAGGAATTTGTCGTAAGAAAGAATATAAATTATTGTAGCAGTGTTGATTATGATTCGTTATGCAAAGCACTTGAAAAATGTGTTAATTGTGAGGCAGATATGAAAACAGGTAAATATGCGGATAAAAGGTTGGAAAGAATCGGAGTCGAAATTCTATTGGCGGAATTATTTGAATAAAAGGACGGTCAATCAATGGCCGTCCTTATTTTTACATAGCTGCATTAAGTTTTTTTGCTAATCTGGATTTTTTTCTGGCTGCATTATTCTTATGAAGGGTTCCTTTTGCTGCTGCTTTATCAATCAGACTTGCGGTCTTCTTATACAAAGCCTTTGCCTCATCTGTATTACCGGCCTTTAATGCATCTTCAAATCTTCTTATAGAAGTTCTCAAGGAGGATATAATAATTCTATTTCTTTGAGTTTTATACTCAATAATTTTTATTCTTTTTAATGCGGACTTAATATTGGCCAATACATTCACCTCCTTTTGCTTCTAATTAACAAATGGTATTTTACCACACTGTTTTATAAAATGCAATAGTTCACGGGCGAATACCTATTCGCCCATACCTCTTTCCCCAGTGCAATCTTAATCGAACATTGATAATCTACAATAAATATATATACAATGTATATGGACCGTAACATCTTGACACGGTATCAGTTTGTGCTATACTAAAATAGTGCTTGCTGACCGCAAGAAATCAATGGGGGTAGATGGGTTCTGGTGTGCCCTCCGGTCTTCAAAACCGGTATGGGGGGTTAGTAGCTTCCCGGGTGGGTTCGATTCCCACATACTCCCGCCAAACAGTTTTTTTATATGATAGTAAGGGTCTATTATTTTTTTATTAATATACGCTTATCTTCTATTCTTTTAGTGATTTTCTGCTGATCAAAGTAATCAAGCAATGCTATTGCATATTTTCTGCTGGTTTCTAATAAATCTCTAAATTCTCCTAATTGGATGCTTTTATTTATTTCACAATAAGACTTAAGTATTTCAACTGAGTCTTCGTAGGCAGGCTTTGAAAAAACAATATCCTGATCTATCCTAATCAATTCCCCATTATCAATTAGCATATCATATACTTGTGTAATGCTTTTTTCCGGATATTTTAATTTAATTCTTATTTCATCATATCTGGGCGGATTATATTTCATTGAATTATATTCGTTCATTATTAAATCTTTGATTTCTTCCTGCTCTTTTGTAAGAGTAACTTTAAAATCCCATAGTGATATACTTTTTCCTAAAAGCTTGATTATTCTTTCCGTCTGCAAATAATCAAATAGTGAATCAGATATTTTCTGACCTATATTTCCCATTATCTTAGTTTTAAGCTCTTCTTTGGGCATTCCTGTTTTTAAAGGATTATCTTCATGATATTTTATAAGAACAGTTCCGGCCTTTTCTTTTAGCATATTTATATAGTCAATATGCAGGTAAATAGGTTCGCCGCTTATCTTAAATGATTTTATTATTATATTTTCTTCTAAGTTTTTAAGTATCCCATCACATTGTTCAACCGTTATATTTCCGGATTGTTTAGCTATAGTTTTTATATCAGGGTAAGTACTACTTGCTTTTAAAATATATTGTTCCACTATTTTTACGGGGTCTCCCCGATCTTTTATCGTCAACTCTTCTATTACTTCATCTTTAAATCTTTTTCTTTTAGGTGGATTAGGCTCCAGTATTATACCTCCGCCTATAGTAACCATAGGTGAAAAAAATCTGATTATAAAATAATCATCCTTTTGACACGCAATTTCTTCTTCCAGCCTCATTTGTACAAAGGCTTCTTCTCCCGGTCTTAGTTCATCTCTGTCTAAAAGAACTACTCTGCCGAATATTTCTGCCGAACCGTGATAAATACGGAGTCTGTCTCTGTTATTTATCCCTCTTTCAGCGGTTTTTAAAAGCTCCAGCTTTGCATCAAACATCAAAGAACTTTCCATGCTATCAGGCAAAGCAATTACATCCCCTCTTTTAATTTCATCTACCTTTAAACCGGCTATATTTACCGCCACCCTTTGTCCTGCTTCAGCAAGATTAGTCTTCATATCGTGTACTTGAATACTGCGAATCCTAGCTTCTTTTCCATCAGGGTAAATCATAATCTTATCGCCTTCATTGATGGTACCCGAAATCAAAGTACCTGTTATAATAGTGCCAAACCCTGAGATGCTGAATACTCTGTCTATAGGAAGCCTAAAAGGTTTATTAAGATCTTTTCCTTCAATCTCTTCCGCTTGCATTTCTATTTCTTCAATTAAATCGTCAAATCCGTATTTAGTTTTTGAAGACACAGGAAAAATCTTCGAGTTCTCCAAAAATGTCCCTTTAATATCATCTTTTATTTGTTCAATAACCATTTCCAGCCATTCTTCTTCTACTAAATCCGTTTTAGTCAATGCGATAATACCTTTTTTGATTCGCAGCAGTGATAAAATGTTTAGATGTTCCACGGTCTGAGGCATTACTCCTTCATCAGCGGCGACAACAAGCAAGACTAAATCAATCCCACCTGCTCCGGCGAGCATGTTTTTAATAAAACGCTCATGCCCCGGGACATCAACTATTCCTGCTCTTTTTCCGCTAGGCAAGTCAAAGTATGTGAATCCCAATTCGATAGATATTCCCCTGTTCTTTTCTTCTTTTAATCTATCGGTATCTTTACCTGTCAGCGCTTTTATTAATGTTGTTTTACCGTGGTCTATATGACCTGCGGTACCTATTATTATATGTTTCAATGCTAATCAATCCTTTTTTTGCAATACAGCATAATTACCTTTCCCTACAATTGAAATTCTTCGAACCGTAAGACTCTTCGCTTTGCTCAGAGTGACATGAGGTAGTGGCTCAGGGTGACAGGGGGTAGTGGCTCAGAGTGACACGGATGATAGTTCATAATGACATAGA
>CAYXUX010000004.1:18206-37470 GCA_964468275.1 uncultured Clostridiaceae bacterium | reverse complement strand
GTGACAGGGGGTAGTGGCTCAGAGTGACACGGATGATAGTTCATAATGACATAGAGTAGTGGCTCAGAGTGACAGGGAACAGTACTCATAGTACCATAGCGTGATGGTTTCAAAGTAACAGTCCTACGATCGTTCATCAATTGTTCCTAAGGCATTGATAATAATATCGTATTCGGCTTCCATAACGGTTCTAATATCTATTAAAACTTTATCTTTAGATATTCTGGTAACTATAGGTGTTTCGTAATTTCTAAGTGCTTCTTCTATTGCATTAGAAGATCTATCAGTGCTTTTTATTGTAATCACTTTAGTAGGCAGTTTATGTAAGGGCATTGCCCCACCGCCTACTTCAGAGAATTCATCTTCTATAGCTATTATATGTAATTGTTTTAAGGATTCCGGAATCTTTTTATAAAAATCTTCCGCTTTTTTTGTTATTTCTTCTATATTTGTTGTTAGCATATTCAATACCGGTATATTTTTTATTGCCTTTTTTTCGTCAAGATAAAGTTTTAATGTTGCCTCTAAAGCCGCTAATGTCATTTTATCCACTCTTAAAGCTCTAGCCAAAGGATTCCTCTTTATACTTTTTATATACTTCTTATTTCCTACTATAATTCCTGCTTGAGAACCGCCCAACATTTTATCTCCGCTAAATGTAACAATATCCATGCCGTAAGCTACAGAATTCTGAACTGTAGGCTCATAAGGCAAACCGTATTTGCTCAAATCAATAAAAACTCCGCTGCCGATGTCTTCTATTACGGGTATCCCCCTTTTTTGTCCTAAGGATACCAATTCCTTTGAGCATACTTCTTTAGTAAATCCCATTATTTTATAGTTGCTTGTGTGAACCTTCATAAGCAATGCAGTTTCTTCGTTTACAGCATTTTCATAATCCTCTATATGTGTCTTATTTGTCGTACCAACCTCTACCAGCTTGGCTCCGCTTTGTCTCATAACATCAGGTATGCGAAAGGAGCCGCCTATTTCTATAAGCTGCCCTCTTGATACAACTACTTCCTTGTCTTTAGCCATTGTGCTCAGAACCAACATTACTGCTGCTGCATTATTATTAACAACAGCAGCAGCTTCAGCTTTTGTAAGCTCTGTCAAAATATCTTCTACCAAATCATGCCTTGAGCCTCTTATTCCTTTTTCAATATCCATTTCCAAATTCGAATAACTTGAAGATGTTTTTATAAGTAAATCCAAAGCTTCTTTGCACAACGGTGCTCTGCCAAGGTTCGTATGAATAACTATGCCCGTAGCATTTACTACATGCTTTAAGCTATAAGCTATTTTATTATAAACTTTATACTGAATTCCATCTAATATTCCTTTAAAATTGATTGTTTCATCCCGCCCCTCGGCCACTTGTGATAAAAGCTCCTTTCTGTACTCATCCAAATAATCTCTTATGATTTGGACCAACACGGGTCTTGGACATAAATCAATAAGTCTGACTATTTCCTCATTTTTTATTAAATCATCAACAGAAGGAATCTTGCTTAGGATATTTTTTTTGTCAGCCATAGCAACCACCTTTTATACTATTTCTAAAAAATAATCATTTTTATTTTTTGCTTTACCTATAATGCTAAATTCCGTCTTATTATTCTTTAGTAATTCTAACAGTCTATCTGCCTTCCCTTTTTCTACTGCTATTAATAGCCCTCCGGAAGTTTGGGGATCAAATAGAATATCCTTTATTTCCTGATTGATATTATTGTTAAACTTAACTGCGCCGCCAACATAGCTTTTATTTTTATATGCACCGGCAGGTATTATACCCATTTTCGCCAATTCGATGCTCTCGGCTATAATAGGTAATCTATCGGAACATATTTCAAAGGTTACACTACTGGCTCTGGCCATTTCCAAAGCATGGCCTAAAAAGCCAAATCCGGTAATGTCGGTACAACCATTGACTCCCGTTTCTAACATAGCATTACAAGCATCTTTATTAAGATAGGACATAACAAATGCCGTCTTTTCAATAGTTTTTTTATCCAATAAATCTGCTTTTATCGCTGTAGAAATTATTCCTAATCCTAATGGTTTTGTTAGTACTAAAACATCTCCCGGCTTAACTCCCGCATTTGTAATAACACTATCAGGATGGATAAATCCCATTACCGACAAGCCGTATTTGGGCTCGTTATCTTCGATAGTATGCCCGCCTACAATAATCGCCCCTGCTTCTTTAACCTTATCAGCTCCACCTTTTATAATCTCTGCAAGTATATCCACAGAAAGGCAATTAGGAAAACAAGCAATATTCATTGCCGTAGCCGGTTTCCCTCCCATTGCATAAATGTCGCTCAAAGCATTGGCTGCGGCAATTTGTCCAAATATATAGGGGTCATCAACAACCGGTGTAAAAAAATCCATTGTTAGGATAACAGCTTTACCTTCACAAACTTTATACACAGCAGCATCGTCATAGGTATCCGTTCCCACGATTAAATTTTCATCATAAAATTTGGGTAATTGACACAAAACTTGTGCCAAGGTCTCAGGACCTAATTTGGCGGCTCAACCGGAGCTTTCTGTCATTTGAGTAAGTCTCTTCTCTGACAAGGACATAAAATCACCTGCTTTCCAAGTTGTTTTATTTGATGGTAATCAAATCCTTTATATCATCATATCGTTTTTCACCTATTCCACTAACATCCCTGATATCTTCCGCAGATTTAAAAAGCCCCATAGAGTCTCTATGATCTATTATTCTCTTTGAAAGTGCAGGGCCGATACCCGGTAATGTGCTCAATTCAGCTTCTGAAGCAGTATTTATATTTATCTTTTTATTTATTGCGCTACCTGATGTTCCGCTATATTCTATCATATCAATTGAAACATCCTCGCCTTTTTGGGGAATATAGATTTTTTCTTCGTCACTGAGAATTTTCGATAAGTTCACCATATCCAAATCTGCCTCCGGAAGCGCTCCGCCTATATAGTTAAGAGCATCATAAAGTCTTTTACCTTCTTCTATCCATATAAAACCGGGGTTTTTTACTTGTCCTCCGATATGTATTCCTATCATTTTGGGCTCTGTATCAAACTGTTTATCTATTTCAATAGTATCAATTTCTTTTGTATCAATAGTATTTTCTTCACCTAGGACAAATTGAGAGGTTTTATTATGGTTTATATATATGGTTCCGCTTAATACAATGATTAAAACAGATATTATAATAAAAAGCATTTTTTCTCGATTTGTTATAAGCAAGCTTATCAGTCCTTTTCTTGAGAGTTTTAAGAAATAGTAAAATCGGCTTCCAATAGCCTTCTCTGAAACCACTTCGCGGAGATATTGTCCTTGCAATATAAATATCATTTTATTGCTTTACAACTTTAACTGAAGGTTCTCAATCTCTTCCTCATTAATAAACCGGCAATAAAATGCCGGTTTATTTTAAACAATAAAAATTAAATATATGCTATTACCTCTATTTCAACTAAAACATCCATGGGCAGTCTTGCTACTTCAACGCAGGATCTAGCCGGTTGATTTTTTGTAAAATAAGATGCATAGATTTCGTTTACCTTTCCAAAACTATTCATATCCTTAATAAACACAGTGCTTTTAAGCACATTATCCAAGCTACTGCCGGCGGCTTCCAATATTGCTTTAATATTTTCTATGCATTGTTTTGCCTGTATCGTTACATCTCCTTCAACAATTTTACCGGTCTTAGGGTTTATAGGGGTTTGTCCTGATACAAAAAGTAAACTGCCATGCTTTATCCCTTGGGAATATGGTCCGATAGCACCCGGTGCATTTGTAGTACTAATTACCTCTTTCATTACAAATACCTCCTAATATTTTTCGCTTATTCTAATCTCCTCCAGATAATTATATATTGTGTACCTGGAAACACAAAGGACTTTCGCAATATAATCAACAGCACCTTTAACAAGAAAAACACCTTTATCATCTAAAATCTCAACTATTTTTACTTTTTCCTCTTTAGACATATATGCTACCGGTTTACCGGTAGTATCTAAAGTCTTGTTCACGATACTGTTTAATACATCATAAATTGTGCTACCGAAGCTTTCTTCCCCACTTGATTCATTCAAATCGTCATTTTTAACATCGATAAAATTATTCAATATATTGCTTACGATTGTAATCTCGGAAATATCAAAGTTAATACATAAAAAACCTATAACTTCTCCATTTTCATCTTTTATATACATCAAGGATGATTTTAAAATCCTACCGTCAGGAGTCTTTTTCATATAGTTGATTATGTTTTCATCGAATTTTGCTTTTTTCATAACTGTCAAACCATATTCACTCATAGGGCCACCAAGAGTGCGACCGCTTACATGTCCGTTGGTTATTGCTATAATTGAATTTTGAGGGTTTTTAATATCATGCAAAACAGCCTCACAATTTTTGCCAAAGGTATTCGCCAAACCCTCTACTATTGGAATGAACGGTTTTAAAATCGGGTGTATATTGTTATTCAAATGAAATCCTCCAAACTATTAGTTATGATTCTATACTTATTGTAGTAGCATCTGCCCAAAGTCTTTCTAAATTATAGAAATCCCTCTCCTCTTTAGAAAACAAATGTATCACTATATCATAATAATCTAATAAAATCCAACTTCCGCTGCGAAATCCTTCCTTATGATGCATATCAAACCCTGCTTCATTCAGCTTTTCTTCTAAATTTTCAGCCAAAGATTGCACATGAGTTGATGAAGTCCCTGTAGCAATTATGAAATAATCTGCTAATATAGATAATTCAGAAATATCTATAACTTTAATATCTTGGGCTTTCTTATTCTTTAGTACTTCAATGGCTATTTCTTTTTTTTCCATTAAATCATCTTGCAAACAAACCCCTCCTGCAAAATTTTAATTTGCAATATTTTGCAAACTTTCACCTGCACTTTTTTGGATACCCAGTTCTTCTTCAATTTTATTATTCATTTCTCTAAGTTTTTGCTCATCATAAACGTAATAAGAAATTCTATCAATATAAAGAGCTTCACCGGGTAGTGTAAACATCCTTATATTATAAGATTTTAAATCTTTTAATTTTAAAGAATAATATGCTATTTCTTTTTCTTCCATATTAGTCCTTACACACTTACTCATAGCACTTAATATATTAAATGCTTTTGGTAATACTTTGGGACTTGTTATTTTTTTAATAAAAGCCTTAATAAAATCTTGTTGAGCCTTAATTCTTCCTAAATCCTGATCCGGATAACCGGAACGAAATCTAACAAAGTCAACGGAATTCTTACCATCTAAAACTTGTTTGCCTTTTTTTATATTTATAAATAAATTTTGAGTGGGATCCGGATAATACATGTCTTGAAGAACATCTATTTCGACTCCTCCTATAATGTCTATGATTTTTTCCATTCCCTTGAAATCAAGTTCCACATAATAATGTACGGGTATATCAAGCAGCCTGCTCACTGTATCCATAGCAAGAGGTATCCCCTCCTTTTTAGCCACTGCCGAATTAATCTTATCGTAACCATAATTCGTAATTTCAACTCTGGTATCCCTAGGTATGGATATCATAGCTATTTTATCATCTTCTTTATTATATCTTGCTAAAATCATTGAATCAGATCTGGCTTCGTCAATTCCCATAAAAAGCACATTTACTATATTATAGTTTTCCGCATCCGGCGGCTTCAATTCCGGATTTACTCTAACAATTTCATCAAACAATTCTTTATTGCTATTAAACTTTCCTAAATAATAATAAGCCCCGCTTACAATAATAAATGTAAAAGCAATAAACGATGCTAAAAACACAAAAATATACCTTTTTTTCATAGTAACACCTCAATCATTTTAATTTGATTGAATCCAACACGCAATTTCTGGCATTTACTGTATCAGGATGCAAGATGGAGTTTTTCTCCATAATATAAATAATGGCGGAATTCAAGGCTAATAACAATGCTTCGTCTAAGTTACTATAAGCCATTTCCCTTATTTTTTCCACTTCTTTAAAATCTCTTTCGGGTTCTATAATATCAGCAATATAGATAATTTTTTCAATCAGGCTCATATTCGCCTTACCTGTTGCATGATACCTTATTGCCGATAAAATATCAATATCTGTAACACCAAATATATCTTTGCTAATATAAGCAGAAGCAGGTGCATGAATGATCTCAGGAACCATATATGTTAAATCATCTACAAACAAATCACAGTTTCTAGCAAATTGTTTTTGTTTTTCTATACAAAAATCTTTAGCACAGTCGTGAATAAGGCCACCCAACTTGGCTTTGCTTATATCATAATTATAGTATGCGGCTAATTTTACAGCCTCATTGCTTACATTAATTGAATGTAAATATTTATCTTGGCTAAGATTCTTTTGCAAATAATCGTTTATTACACAATAGTCTATCACTATATCACTCCAAATAAAGATTACACTTTCTTATATAATCTTCTATAGCTTCGGGCAAAAGATATCTTATGGTTTTACCATTTTTAATTCTATTTCTGATATCTGTTGAAGAAATAGCTAAAGACGGAACCTCTATACCGTGTATTTTCTCTTTATAGTTAGACTCTATTTCTTTCAATTTTTGTTCCACGTGTTCTTTATAATAACCGGGTCTGGTAGCAGCAACAAAGAAACATAAATTAAATAGCTCATCTACATTCTGCCATGAAAAAATCTCTAATATAGCATCGGCACCTGTAATAAAATATATTTCAGCCCTTTCACCATAGATGTTTCGAAGCTCTCTTAATGTATCTACAGTATATGTAATACCTAGCCTATCAACTTCAATTCTGGAAACTTCAAAAAATGGATTAGTTATAGTAGCAAGAACTGTCATCAAATATCTGTGATTAGCTTCGGATGGGGATTTGCCCAACTTGTGAGGCGGATTCCCCGAAGGCATAAATAACACCTTATCCAAATCATATTCATCTCTTACCGCTTCCGCTGTCACCAGATGTCCGTAATGTATTGGATCAAAAGTTCCTCCCATTACGGCAAATCTAATATTTCCTTCCTTACCTTTTACCTTCATAGAGCTATACCTCACAAACACATTCTTTACTTTAAATAATTATACACTAATAGGCCTCATGAATAAAGAATTAGTTTTTATCATTAACTAAATACCAATCGCCAATAGTTCTAAAAAGATTTATGCTATCCGGTTCTATAACTCCTCTAACTTTATTTCTCGTGACTAAAGCATATTCTTTATAAAACAAGCTTATTATTGGCAAGTCTTCACTTATTAGTTTTTGTATCTTATTATAAACCAAGGGTAATATATCGGGGCTATTTTGCTTTGCAATCATTTCATCAATCAATGAATCAAATTCTTCATTTTTATACGATCCGTAATTTTCTCCGTCTAATACCAATCCTTGTTTAATATTTAAACCGGTAAGTATTAAATCATATTTCTTATCTTTTAATGCATTTTGTACTTCTTCAAAAGGTGCTATCTTTAAATCAATAATAAAACCCGCTTCCTCTAAATCCTTTTTTATATCCTCCGCAGCTTTTACGCGATATTTATTTTCGAGGTTGGTAATAAGTGTAAACCTAAGTTCTTGAATTTTTCCTTCATTTTCTCTTTCAAATACTCTGTAAATACTATTAAAAGAAAAACCTGCATTACTTAATATATATTGAGCCTCCGTCTTGCTATAATTATACTTTATTCCTTGACCATCGTCTAACCAAGAACCCGGTTTAATTGGCGTATCTGTAATCACAGCATGGCCTAAAAGATGCTTATCTATAAGAGCCTTTCTGTTTATTGCATACATCATAGCCTGTCTTATTGTCTTATCAGATAATAGTTCATTATCATGATTTATTGACATGAATTCAAATCCATCAGAAACATATTTGTAAGTGCTTATATCTTTTTGCTCTTTATATTTTTCCCAATCATAAGAAGATGCATGAAGAACATCTATCTCTCCTGATTGAAAAAAGGGATCAAGAGCATGAGCATCATCGACAAAAATAATTTTTATTTGCTCTATACCAAAGTCTTTATTTTTCCGATAGTATTTATTTGGGCTTAATTCCATAAATTTTAATCTTTTATAATCTGTAACCTTATAGGGTCCTGTTCCCACCGGTAAAATATTATCATAAAGCATATATATATGCTTTGGTATTATAGGAAAACATAATCTGTCCAGCAGATTAAAGTAGGGCTTAACAAAATTGATACTTAGCGTCCCCTCATCAATTATTTTATAACTTTGTATTTTGTTAACATTATCTATATAAATTGAATCCGGGGTTTTTTTAATAGTATCTAATGTAAATTTTATATCATCAGATGTTACTTTATTTCCATCATTCCAAAAAATATTATCTCTCAGTTTAATGATACTTTTACCCGTTACTTTATCAATATCTATTCTTTCAGCCAAAACAGGAACAATCTCTTGTGATTTATTGTATTCAAAAAGCCCATTGAAAATTAAATTTGAAATATCTAAATAAGATTTATTCTTTGCTTTTATCGGATTAAAGCTAATAGGTTCTACGCATGCTATATTTAATTGACCATCAATTAGAAGTTCCTCGTCTTCAACTCTGATTCCATTCTCTTCTACTATTTCGGGAGCCTCACAAGCCGCTAAAAAATGAAACAACAAAACAATGATAAAAATAATAAAAAGCCGTTTCATATAATCCCTTCCTATTTCAATCTGACAAGCTTTGAATTCTCAACTCTTCCCGGTATGCGCCCTCTTTTGGCTATAGGTTTTCCTTCTATTTCTTTTAAATCCATTGTCATATCTATTGCCGGGGCCCCGGAAATATAACTCCCTATTCCAAAAGCATCTACGCCGGCTTCCTTCAATTTTTTAATCTTTTCGGGATATAATCCTCCGGATACTAAAATTTTTATAAAACTGTACCCTTCCATATCTAAACTAGCCCTAACTTCTTTCACAAGTTCTATAGTCACTCCGCCTCTTTCACTGGGTGTATCCAAACGAATAGCATACAAATTTTTACCTAAGGCCTTTGCTATCCGCAATGCTTCTTCCACTTCGTCCTTAAATGTATCAATAAGAATAGTTCTCTTGTGATCTTTTGGTGAAATTTCGTCATAAGCTAAAGAAACCGGTAAAGTATCACCGGCAATCAAAAAAGATGCATGGGGAAGAGTGCCTGACGGTTCCATATTCATAAGCTTAGCTGCTAAAATATTGCTTGCTCCGCTTGCGCCGCCTATAACTGCAGCCCTTTCCATTACAGAAGAAACAGCAGGATGTACATGTCGGGAACCAAATATAATAAAAGGTTTATCACTGCAGGCTTCCTTGCATTCTTTTGCCGCAGTTGCCCAACCGCAAGAACTTGCCAGTACCCCCAATATAACAGTTTCATAAATACCAAATTCCTCATAAGGTCCAATAATCCTCATAACAGTCTCTTTATGCTCAAAATCCGTTCCTTCGGGCAAAGACCATATTTCTATGTTTTTATTTTTTAAAATATTATATACTTCGTCAATTCCGGCAAAAATACCAGATTTCCTGGGAAATATCTCAGCAGTAACTTCTTTGTCGGCTATCTTCATCTTTTTTAAAATATCCATCGTTCTAACAAAATAAATATCCGTAGTATAACCTTCTAAAATTTCCTTTTCATTTGCAGAAAAAAGTTGCCTGTCTTTGCTTATGTTTATCTTTTTTATATCGGCCAAACTTTTTAACTCAGGCAATTATATTCATTCCTTTCCTTCAATAGTTTTGTCCCATATTTCTTTAACTTCTTCCTTTATTTCGTCCAAAGACTTATCGTTATTTATTATTACATCGGCAAAGGCTATATTATTTTCATTTTCATGCTGACGTTTTATCCTATTTTGTGCATTTTTACTGTCAAACCTGTCCCTTTCCATTAATCTGTTTAATTGGGTCTCCCTATCTGTCTGAATAAGCCATATACTATCACAATGCTTATTTAAACCCATTTCAAAAAGGATTGCCGCATCAATAACTATAGTCCTTACCTCATTTTTTTTTAAATCATCAACTTTTTCCGATATTCTTTCTACTATCTCCGGGTGAGTTATATCGTTTAATACTTTTAATTCCTCAGGGTCGGAAAAAACTATATTCCCGAGCTTTTTACGATTAATCTCTCCGCTGTCTAAAAGAATATCATCACCAAAGTATCGGACTATTTCATTATATGCTTTTTCGCCTTTTTGCACAACTTCTCTACCTATTTCGTCCGCATCTATTATATATGCTCCCATTTCTTTTAAAATCTTCGAAATAGTGCTTTTGCCGCTTGCTATACCGCCGGTAATACCTATTACCATAAGCAGCACCTCCCCATTATTCTACTTTGTTTCATACCAATTATCACCGATATTTAAATCAACTACTAAAGGTACAGTAAGAAGTAAGGCTTCTTCCATCTTGCCTTTTATAATATTTTTTACTTTTTCGATCTCACTTTTATGTGTTTCTATGACCAATTCATCATGTACCTGCAAAATTAATTTTGATTTCATATTGTTATTTTTTAATTCTTTAAACACATTTACCATGGCTATCTTTATAATATCTGCGGCACTTCCTTGTATAGGTGTATTCATAGCCATCCTTTCGCCGAAATTCCTTTGAATTGCATTTGGGGATAAAATTTCCGGGATATATCTTATTCTATTTAAAAGCGTCTTTACATAACCCTTTTCTTTGCCTTGATGCACTATATTATCCATATACTCTTTTACCTTCGGGTATCTTAGGAAGTAACTGTCAATGTAGATTCTTGCTTCTTTACGAGATATTTTTAGGTCTCTTGAAAGTCCAAAATCACTTATACCATAGACTATTCCAAAATTAACTGCCTTTGCCCTGCTTCTCATAAGTGGTGAAACCAACTCTTTGTCCACTTCAAACACTTCTGCGGCTGTCCTTTGGTGTATATCTTCATTATTCTTAAAAGCATCTATTAAACCTTCATCTCCGGATATATGAGCTAATACTCTAAGCTCTATCTGTGAATAATCTGCATCTACCAATACATAGCTTTCATTTTCCGGTACAAATGCTTTTCTTATAATCCGTCCTTCTTGGGTCTTTATGGGGATATTTTGAAGATTAGGATCTGTGCTGCTTAATCTGCCTGTTGATGTAACAGTCTGTTTAAACTTAGAATGAATCCTTCCTGTTTTTGGATTTATCAAGTTTATCAATCCGTCAATATATGTGGATTTAAGTTTTATTAGACTTCTATATTCCAATATCTTTTCTATTATCGGATGCTTATCTAACAGTTTTTCCAATACCTCCACATCAGTAGAATATCCTGTCTTTGTTTTTTTTGACGGAGGCAGTTTTAATTTATCAAATAATAAGCGGCTTAATTGTTTGGTAGAATTAATGTTAAATTCTTCTTCCGCTTCATTATAGATCTCCTTTGTAATTTTTTCTATCCGATTTGCAAATTGAAGGGACAGTTCCTTTAGCATCCCAATGTCTACTTTAAACCCATTGTACTCCATATCGGCTAGCACCTCTATAAGAGGCATTTCTATATCCTTAAATAACTTCTCCATACTCAACTTGGCTATTTCTTCCTCCATGGGCTTAATCAAGTGCCAAATAGCTCTTACAGAATTACAATAATTAATATGTGTTTCTCCTTCCTTATCTTCGTAGTCGGGAACCTCTTCTTCCAAATATTCACTATAAAGGTTTTTTAACCTATAGGATGGTCTTGAAGGGTTTAATAGATATGCACCTATCATACTATCAAATCTAAGTGTTTCCACATTTATTTTTAAACTCTTTAAAGCTAATAAATCATTTTTTATATCATGCCCCGCTTTTTCTAACTCCTTATTTTCCATAATAGTTTTTATAAGGCCGGCGGAGTCCTTGTTAATCGGTATTACAAATTGCTTATTATCAAAACTAATATAAATATAATTCAACGTCTCTGCTACTTTAAATGCAAACAGTTTTTCTTTGTTTAAATCGCTAAAAAATCTTTTCATCTCTTTCTCATTATCCAAATAATGATATATCAATTCTTCTTTTTTATTTTTTATTGCAGGGTCGTCTAATGTTTTACCTACTCTTTCTAAAAGGCTTCGAAATCCCATTTTTCTATATAAATTAATTAAACTATCATAATCCGCACCTTCATAAATATAATTTTCTAATTCTGTATCCACAGGCACATTCTTATTAATAGTAGCAAGCTGTTTAGATAATAATGCTATTTCTTTATTATTGGAAACGTTTTCCCTGACTTTGGTTCTTTTTATTTTATCAATATTATTAAGTAAATTATCAATATTATAAAATTCTTTTAGTAAATATAAGGCAGTTTTTTCACCTACTCCGGGTATCCCGGGAATATTATCTGAAGCATCACCCATTAACCCTTTTAAATCAATTACCTGTTCCGGAGAAACACTATATTGTTCAATAAGCTTTTCCCTATCAAATTCGACTATATCGCTTATCCCTTTTCTCGTAATCAAGACATGTACATTTGAAGTGATTAATTGAAAAACATCTCTGTCAGCAGTTACTATTAGCGTATGTATATCTTCTTTATCAGAAAGTCTTGATAATGTTCCTATTATATCATCAGCCTCATAGCCATCTACTTCTATCCGTTTTATTCTCATGGCGTCAAGGACTTGCTTAAGGTAAGGTATTTGTTCGGCCATTTCCTCGGGCATTTTTGGTCTTTTGGCTTTATATTCTGTGTATTCTTCATGCCTAAAGGTAGGAGCCTTTGTGTCAAAGGCAATGGCTAGATACTTCGGTTTATATTCTTCAAGAAGCTTGTTTATCATATTGACAAAACCGTATATGACATTAGTATGAAGGCCATCTTTATTCATCATTGTCATCGGCAAAGCATAAAAGGCTCTATACATTAAGCTGTTCCCGTCTATTAATATAAATTTTTCTTTATTCATGGTTTATTCCTCCAATGTTTAATTAATTAATATTATTTCCATATTAAATTGAAAAACCCTTTATATTAAAGAAAAAATTTTTGAAATGATAAAAAGAAAAGGATAGGCAATAGGAAAATGAGACAATAGAAAAAAACCCTGCGAAGCAAAGTATTTTATAAATCTTTTGGCCAAAGCCTCGGAATTACAGTCCCGAATCGACAGGGTTATTCATACTAACATAGCAATGACAGTCTCAAACACTTACATTAACGTTTAATAAACGTTATTATATACTCCTGTCTCTACGTCTTTTGATAAAATAATATATGATAAATGCTATTACCCCTAAAATCATAATATATGGAATACCGCTGATAACAACAATGAACAAGGACTCCGCCCCTCTTATTACATTATTCATTGCCCTAATCAGACCTTTATAAGCTCTTCCCCATATTGTAGAAACATCAATGCCCGATAACTCTGCATCCTTCATTTCTCTCAAATCTATATAAAGAGAAGACATGCTAACTTGCTTATCCCAGCGCTTTATATCCGTACTCATCAGCTCAATATCACTTCTGACTCTGTTTAATTCATTTTCTATCTTTAAAATTTCATCCACATTTTTCGCCAAATCCAAAAGCTCTCTCAGCCTATCCTCCTGAGTTTTTAAATTTCTCACCCTTGTAGCAGTATCATAATATACATCACTTATATCCACCGAACTGGTACTTTCATTTGAAGTCTCACCAATAATTTTGATTTCCTCTAAAACTATTTGGAATTTATCAGATGGTATTCTTATAGAAATGTTCCCGCTCTTTAGCTTCTTCTGTTTACCTTCTATATAATAAGTTCTATTATTATCAGCATAAGAATTTTCCACATAACCGCCATATTTTTTTGTCAAGTCTACAATAGATTTCATACTGCTGTCAAAGTCTACCACCTGAATGGAAATACTGCCGCTTACAATAATTTTTCTATCATAGTCCTGTTCTTCTTCTGATATTATTTCTTCTTTCATTTCTTTCATCTTTAAGTTGTTTCTATCTAAACCTGCATCAGCTATACTGAATTCCTCTTTATATACATCATCAAATTCACTTTCCGATACTTGAGCCGCATTACCTGCTTCCTCATCAAAAGCGAAGCCTCTTGCAAAGTAAATCTCTCCGGCAGGGGCTTCTTCTGAAGCAGAAGCCGATTCCGGTGCAATACTAATATCCATATTTTTTCGCGCTAAATTAGGAATTTGTATAATACTGATTATTGCAATAATAAACATCGCTGCTATACCGGTAGTCCATTTCCAATTAAACCTTAATAGTCTTCCACGAGACTTTCTCTTACTAAGCCCTCTTATCTTAGAATATAGTTTATCTTTGAAATCCGGAGGCAGCTCAACTTCTTCTGTAATATTGCAGCTATTGACAATAGTAAGAAGCATTTTGTATTCATACATACACTCATCACAGGATGCCAAATGCTTTTCCAACTCGGCTTTATCTATTTCATTAATATCTTTATCAATATATGATGATAGAAGATTTCTATACAATTCACAATCCATGCTGTTTCCCTCCTTTACAAAAATTAGACGCTCTTTTTATCGTAAAGTTCCAGCCCGTGTCTTAGCTTGTCCTTAAGAGCATTACGGGCCCTATTTATTCTTGATTTAATAGTACCTAGGGAACAGCCTAATATTATTGATATCTCTTCATAACTGAATCCTTGCATATCCCTTAGAATAATAACTGTTCTGTAATCTTCTTTAAGTGAATTAATCATACTTAGAATCACTTGTCTTAATTCCGCTTGTTCATATAAATCCTCGGGTGTCTCCTCATCTGCACCAATTTCAAATCTAATGGTACCTTTATCTCCTTCAGTATTTATTTCTAAAGGAATCGTCTCCATCTTTTTCCTTCTTCTCAGTTCATCAAGGCAAACATTTGTGACTATTCTATATAGCCAGGTGGAAAACGTGGACTCTTCTCTAAAGCTTTTTATTGATTTATATATCTTAATCAAAGCCTCCTGTGTCATATCTTTGGCATCTTCTTCGTTATTCATCATACGGTAGGCTATATTGTATGCTTTCTTCTCATAATTGTTTATAAGCTCTTCAAAGGCAAAAATATCGCCTTTTTTACTTTTCTTTATCAGAAGTTTTTCAGTTGTGTCCATATCCTCCCCCCATTCGTGCGTCAAAAACTTTTTATGCGGAAATCCTCAATTAAATTGTTTCAAAATATTTAGGAACCCTTTATATTTTTATCTCGACTTTCCTGTTTTTATTATAAGGCTGAAATAAAGATGATACCAATGCAAAATTTTCATCCAGTGTGGCTGTCGCATGGTGAAGATAATCCTTCGCCGCATAGTATCGCAAGTCGGTAAAGTAATACTCATAGCCAACCGCCGATTTTATACAATCAATATGAGAAATAGGAGTAAATTCGTCAAAAAATCTAGCAATTTCCGTATCTTTTATTGCATTATAAAGTTTAGTATCCAGATTGTCCAATATATCAATGATTCTTAATCTTTTTGAAAAAAGATTAATCTCACCTACAACCCTTTTATCTTTATATTTAATTATGAAATGCCATTTTAAAAGGCCCACCAGAGACGGTAAAACCCTGATAAAAGTTATCTCGCCTTCATTTACCATACCCTTTTTAATGGTTTTCTTTATATAATATTTTGCTATGCTTCTGAGCAATACATAGGTAAAAAATAAAGTTATCGAAATAGACGGATGAACAATATCCCTAAATGAGGGAATGATTATTGTCAAGGATAGCAAAAATAAAACCGGATCATATACTAACAACAAATCTGCCGTATATTTTTTATTTAAAAAAGGCCAAAAAATCTGTGCCCCGTATGAGTTCGTTATATCTAAAATTAAATGGGACAAACATCCGGCTAAAGAATATAGAAACAGTTTTATAATTGAGACTCCGGGAAATATCATTGATAAAAATAAAGTTATCACTCCGCCGAATATGAATGCAAAAGGCAATGAGTGTGATATACCTCTGTGATTTTTTAGATAACTATAGTGCCCCTTCACTTGCATGACAATATCACCATCGGGAACTATAGCTCCAAGTAAACATCCTATGGCATAGGGGTTGGTAATTGCTACTGGTTCACCTGCAACCGCTGCTACAGCCAATCCTACAATTCCATGGGTAATCGGATCCATGTTCTTCCTCCATATCATTATTATTTATACTACATCAATGTATTAAATTATATCATATCTGTGACCAAAAAATCCATATAAAATATACTATTGAACTTTACTATTCTCTATGATAATATTAGTTACGTAGTGCCGGTGTGATGGAATTGGCAGACGTAGTGGACTCAAAATCCACCGGTGGCAACACCGTGCCGGTTCGAATCCGGCCACCGGCACCATTGTTTTATTTTATAATATGAAAAAGTTGTCAACAGTGCTTATAAAAGGAGCCCCCCTAAAATATAATCTTAAGGGGGTTTTTGTTTGGATTATTTAATTAGTTACGGTTTGATAAACAACTCAAAAGAACCGTCCCTCTGAGTTTGGAATAGACTTTGAGAGATGCAAAGCAAGCTTTACCATTCCGGGTCCAATCATTTCATATAATACTCCGGAAGATAAAATTATTGTTAGAAGGAGAGAACCTATTTCCGGCGGCAACATCCTGTGCCCTAACATGGCCAACCCAATTGAAACTCCGGCTTGAGGTATTAATGTCATTCCAAAATATTTTCGGACTTCTTCGGAGGATTTACTTAAAACCGCTCCTACAAAAGCACCGACATATTTTCCAATTATTCTTATAGCAAAGTATGACACACCTATCAAGCCTGCGGAAATCAATGAAGGCACATTCAATCTCATACCCGAAAGAACAAAAAATATTGTCAATATCGGCGGTGAAAAGCTATTTATTTGTCTAAATAGTTCTTTATCATTGCTTAAATCAATAAAAGTAGTCCCCAAGGCCATACATGATAACAGAGGTGATATATCAAATAAGGAACAAAATCCGGTTAAAGCCAAAATCATCGCTATTGCCAATATCAATCGATTAAATTCCGATCTCTTGCTGCTTATCAGTTTGTTCAAAATAAGACCAAAAATTATTCCCAATAATATTGCAATTATATTGAAAAAAGTAGGCATTAAAAACACAAAGATATTTAATGATGAGCCGGTGTTTAGGACTTGAACAACGGCCGCACAAATGCTGAAGGCAATAAGAGAAACAGCATCATCCAAGGCTACTACTTGGACAAGCAGGTTTACAAAATCCCCCTTGGCTTTATATTGTTTAATAGTCATCATTGTAGAAGCCGGAGCCGTGGCGGATCCAATAGCACCTAACAACAAAGAGAAGGAAACGGGAAGTTTAAATATAAAAATCATGCTTACAGTAATAACTATAGCAGCTATCAGCGCCTCACAGATTGTTATTATTATTACTTGTGCCCCATTCTCTTTTAGTGCAGAAAATTTAAGATACCTACCCACTTCAAAAGCTATAAAAGCCAAGGCAATATCTGTGATAAAATCCATTCCTTCAATAATTTCTTGAGGTATAAGGTTTAATACATAGGGACCTATCAGAATACCTGCTATGATATACCCGGTAACATAAGGTAGTTTAAATTTGCTTGTAACCCTTGTGAGTAAAAAACCACACAGCAATATCATTGCAAGACTTAGAATAATAGATGAGTTTTTATTAACATTTAAATATTGAAAGACCATTTATGCCACCCACTTTTCTATACGGTTTTTAAAAATAAAAATATAACAATCTATAAGTTCAGTGAATCAGCTAACCTATAAAAGTGAGGTGTTTTGTATTATACTTGATTATAATAGCATAAAACGACAAATGCAAATTTTTTTTCGTGATAAACCATCAACTTAGTTGTAAAGTAAACTGACTGAGAAATTTCTGCTCTTTCCTGTACAATAACTTTTTTAGATTTGCCAGTTTTTCTTGTGAATTTGTTGAAATATTTGTCAAGGTAATTTTACATCTACTGGTATTTCAACAGATTTTATAATCTTTCATACAGATATTCTTCGGCGAAAGCCTCGGTATTACAGTTCTAGGTTGGTAAAATCTTTTTACTCATATAGCAATGACATTACCGTACTTATATAATAATGACGACATTATATGCACATGGTAAAGGGCGTTTATTAAAATATATTTGAAAAAAAAGATTTTAGTATAAAAATATGATAATATATATTAGATTGCATTTAGGTGAGGTGGCGCATAAATGAAATATAACAAAAGGCTTACCGGGTACTTACTTATTATCCTATCCGCCTTGTGCTTCTCTTTAATGGGAATCATAAGCTCTTTTTTATTTAAGTCGGGGATAAAAACATACGACTTAATTATAATGCAAAATGCGGTACAAGCATTATTCTTAGGAGTTTTTTATTTTTTTTATAATTTCAGTAAATTAAAGATTTCAATAAAGGATTTTAAAATAATTGCATTACAAGGGCTCTTTGCCAGCACTCCGGTAGCAGTATTCTACTTTATCGCTATACAAAGAACAAATGTATCTATCGCCTGTCTATTGCTATTTACAAACCCTATATTCGTAACCTTATATTTCACTATTTTTGAAAAAAGAAAAAGCAGCGGTGTTAAAATCGCAGCAGTAATTGTTACATTTATAGGAAGCATATTTGTTCTAAATATTACCCCGAAAAGCTTTTCCCATGTCGATGTGATTGGAATAGTTGCCGGAATTCTATCCAGTATATCCTATGCCTTTTACAATGTTTATGCGGATAAAAAACTTAGAAACTATTCTCCGGGGGTGATATTATTTTATTGCACTTTAGTGGTATTTACGCTTATATCATTGATTAATATAAGTTTCTATACTAGAATAAACGAATTGGATTTTAACCTGCTAAAGTTTACAATACCTTTATCAGCAATAATGAATATTCTCCCAGTCGTTTTACTATATACAGGTATAAGGAAAATAGGTTCTCAGGCTGCATCAATAGTTGCTACAGGTGAGGTTCCTCTTACTTTATTATTATCTTTTTTCATTTTGAATGAAAAGCTTAATATGATTCAATTATTTGGAAGTATGCTGGTTATCGGTGCCATATTGACACTGACAATTTTAAAGGAATAAAGCGAAGAGCCTTCTATCTCCGGGGCTTTTAAGATTCTTCACTAACGTTCAGAATGACAGTATCGGAATATGCAGAATAACAGTGTCGGAATGTACAGAATGACAGTATTGAAATATGCAGAGTGACAGT
>CAYXUX010000004.1:15451-18106 GCA_964468275.1 uncultured Clostridiaceae bacterium | reverse complement strand
AATAACAGTGTCGGAATGTACAGAATGACAGTATTGAAATATGCAGAGTGACAGTATCGGAATGTACAGAATGACAGTATCGGAATATGCAGAATAACAGTGTCGGAATATGCAGAATGACAGTATCGGAATATGCAGAGTGACAGTGTCGGAATGTACAGAATGACAGTATTGAAATATGCAGAGTGACAGTGTCGGAATGTGCAAAATGACAGTAATGTACAGAATGACAACGGTGGAAGGTTCAAAATGCTGGGTATAGAAGTTATTCCGGTTTTAAATTGTCATCCTGAGGCTTTAGCCGAAGGATCTTTCCTGCGAAGAATAAAAAGAATAAAGGTCATTTTATTCTTCGCCTATAATAAGTTCCTTAGTGATTCGAATCTTTGTAATTCTCTTGTCCTCCACTTCTTCAATTTTAAATTTAATACCGTCAAACTCCACTTCATCGCCAACTTCAGGCATTTTACCGGATAAACTTAAGACCATTCCACTAATCGTATCAAACTCTATTTCGTCTTCCGGTAGATCCGTATCCATAATATGATTAACTTCATCTAAACTAAGCATGCCGTTCACAATGTATGTGTTATCATCAATTTTTTCATATTCTAAAACTTCATCATCATATTCGTCAAAAATATTGCCTACTATCTCTTCCAGTAAATCCTCTATTGTAATAAGCCCGGCAGTTCCTCCATATTCGTCAATAACTATAGCTATGTGATTTTTGGATTTTTGCATATCTCTAAACAGTTCGTCTATCTTTTTATATTCCGATACGAAATTGGCATCCCTTATTATATCCTTTAAAGAGATCTCCAGCTCACCGTCTTTTTTGATTACGCCAAAAAGATCCTTGACATATAAAATACCAATTATATTATCTATGGTATCCATATAGACAGGTATTCTGGAATAGTGTTCTCCCACTATAACATTTAGAATTTCTTCCATTTCGGCATTTATACTGACTACGATCATATCTGTCCTAGGTGTCATAACCTCTTTCACAATAGTGTCATCAAATTCAAAAATACTGTTAATCATTTCTGTTTCAGTTTCTTGTATCACACCTTTTTCTTCTCCAACATTTATCATAAGGCGTATTTCTTCTTCCGTAATCTGTTGGCTATCGTATTTAATGGAACCGCCCATTAACCTGATTACAAGATTGGTGGTGCTGGTTAAGAGCCTTACAACGGGATATGCTAATTTTGATATTAAATTCATTGGTCTGGCAACAAAAAGAGCTATTTTATCAGACTTTTGCAGTGCCATCCTTTTTGGTACTAATTCTCCCAAGACAAGTGTAATGTAAGCAACAATAGCAGTAATAAAAATAAATGCAATTAAATCAGAAAACTGGTAAAGAAAAGATATTCTTGACTTTTTTAACAATACACCAAAATATACAACTAAAGTTTTTGCACTGAGAGCACTGGCAAAAAAACCGGCAAGAGTAATGCCAACCTGAATTGTTGCAAGAAACTTACTAGGTTCCTCCAAATATTTGTTAATAATTTTTGCGGATTTATTTGCTTTTTCAATAAGAGGTTTTAACTTTGTTTGCCTCACAGACAGTATCGCTATTTCTGAAGCAGCAAAAAATGCATTTATTCCTATTAATAATAGTATAAAAAGCAACTGCGACCACAGATTACCATCCATTAAAAATATTCCCCCTAAAAAATTCTTAATACTATTATAGTATTATACTCTTTATTCAGCAATAGAAATCGAGTAAGAGGGAATTTTAAATAAAACTAAACAATTTGAAAAAATCAAGAAAATCACTTTTAAAGATTACAGAAAGCAAGTCCTTTTTAATCCCTACAATAAATATAAAAGCAAGCATAGCAATAAATATTTTATCACATTTCTTCTCTAAAATAATAACTACCAATAGAATTAACAAAAAAATATCTTCTAAGGTAAAGTTTTCCCTTAGAAAGTTATATATGTCAGATAGATCCATATTTATTTGCCTACCTTTAATCCTAACTTCTCTATCATAGATAATAGATTTACAGCCTTAATGCATTCATCTACAACTTTTCGTCTCCCATCTGATATAAAGGGCTTAATCGAATTAAGTAGAACGATTCGGTTATCATTTAAGCTTTCATCATTGAATTTATTAGCAAAAGCATTTAAAAGGGTTTCATCGAATATCCCATTAAAAGAATTCTTTTTATTTGAACTATCCTCCGCCTTTTTTTCTGCTAAATATTTTATATCATTTTTTTTTTGCCCTGCAAGGCCCTTAAAGAGCATTCCCATCAACTCATTTTGTAATCCTTCATAATCATTATTCTGTAGCATGTTTTTAATTTTTTCGGAATCTCCGGTATTACCTGACCTGCCCAAGTAGTTTATCAATTCTTTTTTTAATCCTTCCATGTCTCCTCTATTTATTTTTTCCTTTATACCTTCACTTATATTTGGATTATTATCTATTTCATTCATCAAAATATTTTTAACACTTTCCTGGCTTATTCCGTCTAAATTTACTCCCGGCATTTCTTCCTCCAGTTTGCTTTTCAAATCATCAACATCGTAACAAATCTCTTCATTATAATTCCTTCTATAGTCCATATTATGACCCCCTCGCTATAATAGATTTGCCTTAAAGCATAAAACATGATGTATAAA